>NZ_JBHYYB010000061.1:0-55278 GCF_042752535.1 Kitasatospora sp. NPDC059327
TTTTATATGATACTGTTAGTGTTCAACCTAAAACCCCCCCCCCCCACCCCACCCCCCACCCCCCCCCCGCGCGTGTTGCGGCCCGGCCCGACTTCCTGCGCCGACACTGGCGGGCACATCCACCACTATGTAGACCGGTCGGTCTATTCCTCCACCAACGCCCCCGCCCCCGCCCCCGCCAACCCTGCCGACCCGCGCACGTCGCGCCAGACCGCCGACAGGTCGGCAGCCACCTGCATCGCCATGACCGGCGCGCCTGGCGTACCCACCGCACCCACCGCACCCACCGCACCCACCGCACCCAACCCACCCGGCAGACCCGACGCGCCCGACACGACCACCGCGCCCGACGCGCCCGACGCGCCCACCACTCCCGCCCCACTCGCAGCGTGGCGGCCGGCCAGCCCGTGCAGATACGCGGCCACCGAAGCGGCGTCCAGCACGGGCAGACCCGCCGCCAACAGGGAGCCGGCCAGGCCGGCGAGCACGTCGCCGCTCCCGGCCGTCGCCAGCCACGGCGTACCGGTCGGATTGACCCGCACCGCGCCCCCCGGATCGGCGATCACCGTCGTGGAGCCCTTCAACAGCACCGTCGCCCGGTACGCGGCAGCCAGCCGGCGTGCGGTGACCAGCCGGGCGGCGGCCAGCTCGTCGGCGGCCGGCGGTGCACTGCCCCCCACCCCCGCGAGCAGCCGGGCCGCCTCGCCGGTGTGCGGGGTGAGCAACGTGGGCGCCGTCCGCCCGGTCAGCGCCTGCGGGCCGAGTCGGCCCAGCTCGGTGAGTCCGTCCGCGTCCACCAGGACGGGCACATCGCTCGCCAGCGCCTCGCCGAGCGCCTGCCGCGCTCCCTCCCCGCCCCCCGGCCCGACCACCCAGGCCTGCACCCGTCCGGCGCCGGCCGGCCCGCCCTCGGTGACCAGCACCTCCGGGAACCGCCGCACCACCTCCTCGGCCGCCGTCCCGACGTACCGCACCGCGCCCGCACCGCCGCGCAGCGCGCCGGCGACCGCCAGCAGCGCCGCCCCCGGGTACGTCGCCGAACCGGCCGCCACGCCGACCACACCGCGCCGGTACTTGTCGCTCTCCGCTCCCGGGACCGGCAGCAGCTCGGCCACCTCGGCGTGCTGCAGGGCCTCCACCTCGGAGGTCGGCAGTTCCAGCCCGATCCCCACCAACTGGACCGCGCCGGCGTACGAGGCGCCCGGGTCGATGAGCAGCCCCGGCTTGTACGTGCCGAAGCAGACCGTGACGTCCGCCCGCAGTGCCACGCCCGCCACCTCTCCGGTGTCGGCGTCCACCCCGCTCGGCACGTCCACGGCCACCACCACTCCGCGCCGGTCCGCCCGCGCGTACGGTTCCGCCTCCGGGCGCAGCCCGCCCCGGCCGCCGATCCCGACGATGCCGTCCAGCACCAGGTCGGCGCACGAGAAGTCGGCCAGGCCGACTTCCTGCTCCAGCACCACCCGACCGCGCGCGGCGCGCAGCGCCGCCAGCCCCTGGACGTGGGCCCGCCCGGGCGCGAGCAGCACCGCCGTCACCCGCGCGCCGCGCCGGGCCAGCGCCGCGCCGGCGTACAGCGCGTCACCCCCGTTGTCTCCGCTGCCCGCGAGCACCACCACCCGGCTCCCGTACACCCGACCGCGACGGCGGGTCAGCAATCGGGCGCACGTGGCGGCGAGGCCCGCGGCGGCCCGCTGCATCAGGGTGCCCTCGGGCAGCCGGGCCATCAGTTCGGCCTCGGCGGCCCGGACCTGTTCGACACGGTGAGCGCGACGCATGCGCAAGCCCCTACCCTTCGGCCGACCCTCGGCGATGACTACCGCCGACGCTACGCCCGCGTCGTGGCCGAGCGACACCTGCCACGAGCGCGCACCGGATTCGGCAGCCCGGCGGGTTCGGCCGGCCCCGACCTCAGCCGTCAGCGCGGCGACGTCCCGCGCGAGCGCAGCACCGCCGGCCCACCGCGCCCGGTGCACCGAGCACCCCGACGGCGACCGCAGCTGCCCCTGCCTGCCTCCAGCGCCGCCGCAAACCGGCCGATCCCTCGCCACACCGGCCCCGCCACATCCATCCCGACTCCGACGATCACGGGCTGTCTCTCCGGCTTTGCGGGACACTTTCGAGTGACAACCACTTCGATCCCCCACCGGCATCGGTCCGTACCCCTACCGTGGCGCTCGCAGAACAGGCAGGGCAGGGACCAGCAGGAGGGAGAAGGGCCGTGGCCGCCATGCCGGCAGTCGAGCACCCGCTGCAGCAGCAGGACGCACTCCGGGCATTCCTGGAACTGGACACGCCGCCGGGCTTCAAGGCCGAGCTGATCGAAGGGGAGATCGTCGTGACGCCGCCGCCGGACGGATCGCACGAGACCGCGTTCTCGCTACTCAACAGGCAGTTCATGCGCAAGACCGACGCCGAGTTCGACCTCGCGGGGAACAAAGGTCTGATCACGCCGAAGGGCCGGTACATTCCGGACGGCACCATCAGCCCGGTCGGACACTTCGAGAACTCGGATTCCTGGGCTCCGGCTACCGGGGTTCTGCTGGTCTTCGAGATCACCTCGACGAATCCGGGCAAGGACCGCGGGCCGAAGCGTCACGGCTACGCAGCCGCCGACATCCCCTGCTATCTGCTGGTCGACCGCGGCGAAGGCACGGTCACGCTGTTCACCGGACCCGAGGGCGAGGACTACATCACCCGCAGCCAGGTCCCCTTCGGCAAACCCCTCGACCTCCCCGCCCCGTTCTCGTTCACGCTCGACACGGCGCCCCTGCGGTAGGACGCAGCCACCGCAGGGGCACCGGCCGGGAGCACCGCGAACGGCTACTCGACGGTGACCGACTTCGCCAGGTTGCGCGGCTGGTCGACCTCGTGGCCCTTGGCGGTGGCCAGCTCGCAGGCGAACACCTGCAGCGGCACGGTGGACACCAGCGGCTGCAGCAGGGTCGGCGTCACGGGGATGCGGATCAGGTGGTCCGCGTACGGGACGACCGCCTCGTCCCCCTCCTCCGCGATGACGATGGTGCGCGCACCACGCGCCCGGATCTCCTGGATGTTGGAGACGATCTTGTCGTGCAGGATCGAGCGCCCGCGCGGCGACGGCACGACCACCACGACCGGCAGCCCCTCCTCGATCAGCGCGATCGGCCCGTGCTTCAGCTCGCCCGCCGCGAAGCCCTCGGCGTGCATGTACGCCAGCTCCTTGAGCTTGAGCGCGCCCTCCAGCGCCACCGGGAAGCCGACGTGGCGGCCGAGGAACAGCACCGACTTGGCGTCCGCGAGCGAACGCGCCAGCTCGCGCACCGGCTCCATGGTCTCCAGCACCTGCTCGACCTGCCGGGGCGCGTCGCCGAGCTCCTTGATGACGGCGGAGATCTCGTCGCCCCACTTGGTGCCGCGCACCTGGCCCAGGTAGAGCGCGACCAGGTAGCAGGCGACCAGCTGGGTGAGGAACGCCTTGGTGGAGGCGACCGCGACCTCGGGGCCGGCGTGCGTGTAGAGCACCGCGTCGGACTCGCGCGGGATGGTCGAGCCGTTGGTGTTGCAGATCGCCAGCACCTTGGCACCCTGCTCACGCGCGTGCCGCAGCGCCATCAGGGTGTCCATGGTCTCGCCGGACTGCGAGATCGCGATGACCAGCGTGCCCGGGCCCATGATCGGGTCGCGGTAGCGGAACTCCGAGGCGACCTCGACCTCGCACGGGACGCGGGTCCAGTGCTCGATCGCGTACTTGGCGATCATGCCGGCGTGGAAGGCCGTGCCGCAGGCGACGATGACGACCTTGTCCACCGAGCGCAGGTCGGCGTCGGAGATCCGCAGCTCGTCCAGGGTGAGCCGACCGTCGGTGCCGATCCGGCCGAGGAGGGTGTCGGCGACGGCCTTCGGCTGCTCGGCGATCTCCTTGAGCATGAAGTAGTCGTAGCCGCCCTTCTCGGCGGCCGAGGCGTCCCAGTCGACGTGGTACTCGCGCACGTCCGCCGGGCTGCCGTCGAAGTCGGTCACCGTGACGCCTTCGCGGCGCAGCTCGACGACCTGGTCCTGCCCCAGCTCGATCGCCTCACGGGTGTGCGCGATGAACGCGGCCACGTCCGAGGCGAGGAAGTTCTCGCCCTCGCCGCGGCCGACCACCAGCGGCGAGTTGCGGCGCGCGCCGACCACGACGTCCGGGGCGTCGGCGTGCACGGCGACGAGGGTGAAGGCGCCGTCCAGCCGGCGGCAGACGATCCGCATAGCCTCCGCGAGGTCGCCCTGGTACACCTCGGCCAGCAGGTGCGCGACGACCTCGGTGTCGGTCTCCGAGCGCAGCGTGTGGCCGCGCTCGGCCAGCTCCGCCCGGAGCTGGGCGAAGTTCTCGATGATGCCGTTGTGGACCACGGCCACCCGGACGGCGTCGTCCAGATGGGGGTGGGCGTTGGCGTCCGTCGGGCCGCCGTGGGTGGCCCAGCGGGTGTGGCCGATGCCGGTGGTGCCGCCGGGAAGAGGGGTCTCGGCGAGCGACTTCTCCAGGTTGGCGAGCTTGCCCGCCCGCTTGTCGGTGGCCAGGCTCCACTGCCCGTCGGAGCCCTGCACCTGCACGGCGACACCGGCCGAGTCGTAGCCCCGGTACTCGAGTCGCTGCAGGCCTGCGATTACTACATCAAGGGCGGGCTGCGAGCCCACGTATCCAACAATTCCGCACATGCGTGCCAGCATAAGGGCGCCCAAGACGCCCCATTCGCACGCTTCGCCCACAGCGCGTGACCGACACCACAGCCACCGTGAACGCCGCTACGGCCCACAATGGAGCATGTGCTGACCGAACTCTGTACGCGGGGCGCCGCCACGCCCGGCCCGTCGCCGTCGCCCTATGTGGACCTCAGCCGGGCCGAGTGGAGCGCGCTGCGCGAGCGTACGCCGCTGCCGCTGACCGCCGAGGAGGTGGAACGGCTGCGCGGCCTCGGTACCGCCCTCGACCTGGACGAGGTCCGGGACGTCTATCTGCCGCTGTCCCGCCTGCTGAACCTCTACATCCACGCCACGCACGACCTGCGCGGCGCGCTGGGCACCTTCCTGGACACCCCGGACACCGAGCGCACCCGTACGCCGTTCATCATCGGCGTGGCCGGCTCGGTCGCCGTCGGCAAGTCCACCACCGCCCGCCTGCTCCAGGCGCTGCTGGCCCGCTGGCCCGAGCACCCCCGGGTCGAACTGGTCACCACCGACGGCTTCCTGCTGCCCAACGCCGAACTGCGCCGGCGCGGCCTGATGGCCCGCAAGGGCTTCCCGGAGTCGTACGACCGCCGCGCGCTGATGCGCTTCGTGGCGGACGTGAAGGCCGGCAAGGAGCGGGTCACCGCCCCCGTCTACTCGCACCTGGTGTACGACATCGTGCCCGGCGAGCGGCTCACCGTGGAGCGTCCGGACATCCTCATCGTCGAGGGCCTGAACGTGCTCCAGCCGGCCCTGCCCGGGACGGACGGCCGGACCAGGCTCGCGGTCACCGACTACTTCGACTTCTCCATCTACGTCGACGCCCGCACCGACGACATCGAGAGCTGGTACCTGGACCGCTTCCGCAAGCTGCGGCAGACCGCCTTCCAGGACCCGAACTCCTACTTCCGCCGCTTCACCGAAGTGCCGGAGGAGGAGGCGATGGAGTACGGCCGTCAGGTCTGGCGCACCATCAACAAGCCGAACCTGCTGGAGAACGTGCTGCCCACCCGCGGCCGCGCCACCCTGGTCCTGCAGAAGGGCCAGGACCACAAGGTCCGCCGCGCGCTGCTGCGCAAACTCTGACCCCCCGACACACCGCAGGGCCCTCGCCGTTCGTACGGCGGGGGCCCTGCTCGTCTCCCGGTGCGCGGGCGTCAGCCCAGGTGCGTGCGGACCGCCTCGGCCAGCCGCTCGGCGACGGCCTTCGCCTGCACCTGGTCGGCGGCCTCGACCATCACCCGGACCAGCGGCTCGGTGCCCGAGGGGCGCAGCAGCACCCGGCCGGTGGAGCCCAGCTCGGCCTCGGCCTCGGCGACCGCCGCGGCCAGTTCGAGGCTGGTGTTCACCCGGCTCTTGTCCACGCCCTTGACGTTGATCAGCAGCTGCGGCAACCGGGTCATCACGGCGGCCAGGTCGGCCAGCGGCTGCTTGGTGGCGGCCAGCCGGGCGCCCAGCATGAGACCGGTCAGGGTGCCGTCGCCGGTGGTGGCGTGGTCCAGCAGGATGACGTGGCCGGACTGCTCGCCGCCGAGGGCGAAGCCGTGCTCCTTCATCGCCTCCAGCACGTAGCGGTCACCGACCGCGGTCTGCACCAGCTCCACGCCCTCGCGCTCCATCGCCAGCTTGAAGCCCAGGTTGGACATCACGGTGGCGACGGCGGTGTTGCGGCGCAGAGTGCCGGCCTCCTTCATGGCGACGGCGAGGATCGCGATGATCTGGTCGCCGTCGACCTCGTTGCCGTCCGCGTCGGCGGCCAGGCAGCGGTCGGCGTCGCCGTCGAGCGCGATGCCGAGATCGGCCCGGTACTCCTCCATCGCGGTGCGCAGCCGGTCCAGGTGGGTGGAGCCGACGCCGTCGTTGATGTTGAGGCCGGTGGGCTCGGCCCCCAGGGTGTGGACGACCTCGGCGCCGGCCCGGGCGAACGCCTCGGGGGCGACGTAGGCGGCCGCGCCGTGCGCGCCGTCGATGACGACCCGGATGCCGTCCAGCCGGTTGGGCAGCACGCCGATCAGGTGGGCGACGTACTTGTCGAAGCCCTCGTTGTACTCGCGGACCCGGCCGACGGCCTCACCGGTCGGGCGCTTCCACTCCTCACCACCGAGGGTGTGGGTGCGGTAGTGCGCCTCGATGGCGTCCTCGATCCGGTCGTCCAGCTTGTGGCCGCCCCGGGCGAGGAACTTGATGCCGTTGTCCGGCATCGCGTTGTGGCTGGCGGAGAGCATCACGCCGAAGTCGGCGCCCAGGGCGCCGGTGAGGTAGGCCACCGCCGGGGTGGGCAGCACGCCGACCCGCAGCACGTCGACGCCCGCACTGGCCAGGCCGGCGATGACCGCGGCCTCCAGGAACTCGCCCGAGGCGCGCGGGTCGCGGCCGACCACCGCGACCGGCCGGTGACCCTCGAAGGCCCCCGCCTCACCGAGCACGTGCGCCGCCGCGACGGACAGCCCGAGCGCCAGCTCAGCCGTCAGCCCCTGGTTGGCCACACCGCGTACGCCGTCCGTACCGAAGAGTCGTCCCACTGTCCCGTCCTCCATCACCACTGCTGGCAGGTAAACCCGGCAGTCCATTCGATCGAATCCCCGGCCCGCGCACCAGGGCCGGGGAGCACGACGCCCCGGAGTACACGGGGTACTCCGGGGCGTGAGAGCGCAACCAGGGGTGTGCACCACCAGGGCGGCGCACACCCCTCGGGCGCGACTAGCGCTTGCTGTACTGCGGGGCCTTACGGGCCTTCTTCAGACCGGCCTTCTTGCGCTCGACGGCGCGGGCGTCACGCATGAGGAAGCCGGCCTTCTTGAGGGCGGCGCGGTTGTTGTCCACGTCGGCCTCGTTCAGGGCGCGGGCCACACCGAGGCGCAGCGCGTAGGCCTGGCCGGAGGTGCCGCCACCCGAGATGCGGGCGACGACGTCGTAGCGACCGTCGAGCTCCAGCAGCTTGAAGGGCTCGTTCACGGTCTGCTGGTGCACCTTGTTGGGGAAGTAGTTCTCCAGGGTGCGACCGTTGATCTTCCACACGCCGGTGCCCGGGACGATGCGCACGCGGGCGATCGCCTCCTTGCGGCGGCCAAGGCCGGCGCCGGGGACGGCCTCGCCGAAGCGGCCGGCCAGCGACTCGGAGGTGTAGTTCTCCTCGGAGGTGTACTCGCCCTCGACGACGGTCTCGTCGAAGTCGACCTCAAGGGTTTCAGTGGTCTCGGCCACGGTGTTCCTCAGCTCTTTTCAGTGTTGGGGGGCTAGGTGGCCGGAATTACTGCGCGACCTGGGTGATCTCGAACGGCACCGGCTGCTGGGCAGCGTGGGGGTGCTGGTCGCCCGAGTAGACCTTCAGCTTCGAGAGCATCTGGCGACCCAGGGAGTTCTTGGGGACCATGCCCTTGATGGCCTTCTCGACGGCCTTCTCCGGGTTGTTGGCCAGGAGGTCGTCGTAGCGGACCGAGCGGAGACCGCCCGGGAAGCCGCTGTGGCGGTACGCCAGCTTCTGGGTCTTCTTGTTACCCGACAGGTGCACCTTGTCCGCGTTGATGATGATGACGAAGTCACCCGTGTCAACGTGCGGCGCGTAGATCGCCTTGTGCTTCCCCCGGAGGAGGTTGGCGGCCTGGGAGGCCAGGCGGCCGAGCACGACGTCGGTCGCGTCGATGACGTGCCACTGACGCTGGACGTCGCCGGGCTTGGGGCTGTACGTACGCACGGTCGTAGCCTCTGCTTTTCAGTGAGTGAGTCCTGACAGGAGCACCCGGTCGAGCGCGTCAGCCTGGCTGCCTTGGACGCAATTCAAGGGGAGCCGCTGGGTGGTCGACCTGATATCTCCGGCGTACCGACCTCTCACGTGAGATAGAGCGAGCCAATACGCACAACAAGCCCCCAGCCTACTGGGCGCGCCGGGGTGGGTCAAAATCCCCCCGCGCCGGCCGGGCCGGAAAACGGCCGGAGCGGTGCTCGCGCCCACCCCGGCCACGACCGGAGCAGCGCCGGCGCACACCTCCCGACCAGCCCCGATCCGGTGCTCGCGCCCACCCCGGCCAGGGCCGGTCAGCGCTCGCGCTCGACCCGGGTGACGTCCCAGACCGGCTCGTCGGACGTGTACACCCGGCCGTCCGCGCCGAACACCAGGAAGCGGTCGAAGGTCTTGGCGAACCAGCGGTCGTGTGTGACGCACAGCACGGTGCCGTCGAAGGCCTCCAGGCCGGCCTGCAGCGCCTCGGCGCTCTCCAGGTCCAGGTTGTCGGTCGGCTCGTCGAGCAACAGGGCGGTCACCCCGTCCAGTTCGAGCTTGAGGATCATCAGCCGGGCCTGCTGACCACCGGACAGCGACTCGAACTTCTGCTCTTCCTGGCGGTCCAGCTCGTACCGGCGCAGCGCCCCCATCGCGGCGCCGCGGCTGAGCGCGTGCTCCTCCTCGACGATCGAGCGCACCGTGCGGCCGAACAGCTCCGGGTGGGCGTGGGTCTGCCGGAAGTGCCCCGGTACGACGCGGGCGCCGAGCTTCCACTGGCCCGTGTGGGCGACCGTCGAGTCCCCCGCGAGCAGCCGCAGGAAGTGCGACTTGCCCGAGCCGTTGGAGCCCAGCACGCCGATCCGCTCGCCGTAGAAGACCTCCAGGTCGAACGGCTTCATCAGGCCGGAGAGCTCCAGCTGCTCCATGGTGAAGGCCCGCACACCGGTCCGGCCGCCCTTGAGCCGCATGGTGATGCTCTGCTCGCGCGGCGGCTCCTCCGGGCGGCCCGCCTCCTCGAACTTCTTCAGCCTGGTCTGCGCGGCCGCGTAGCGGGTGGCCAGCGCGTGGCTGACCGAGGCGGCCTGGCGCAGGGTGACCACCAGCTTCTTGAGCTTGGCGTGCTCCTCGTCCCAGCGCCGGCCGAGCTCCTCGAACCGGGCGAAGCGGTCCTTGCGGGCCTCGTGGAAGGAGTCGAAGCCACCGCCGTGCACCCAGACGCTGCTGCCGGCCGCGCCGGACTCGACGCTGATGATCTTCTCGGCGGTACGGGAGAGCAGCTCGCGGTCGTGCGAGATGTAGAGCACGGTCTTGGAGGTGGCCTTGATCGCCTCCTCCAGCCAGCGCTTGCCGGGGACGTCCAGGTAGTTGTCCGGCTCGTCCAGCAGCAGCACCTCTTCGGGGCCGCGCAGCAGTGCCTCCAGCACGAGGCGCTTCTGCTCACCGCCGGAGAGCGTGTTCAGCCCGCGCCACTGGGCCTTGTCGAAGGGCATCCCGAGGGCCGCGGTGGTGCAGACGTCCCAGTCGGTCTCGTAGTCGTAGCCGCCGACGTCCGCCCAGTCGGAGAGCGCCTGGGCGTAGGCCATCTGCGTCTTCTCGTCGTCCTGGGCGATCATCGCCAGCTCGGCGGCGTCGACCGCGCGGGCCGCGACGGCGATCCGCTCGGGGGCGACCGAGACCAGCAGGTCGCGGACGGAGGCGTCGGCGGCCAGCGGGGCCGGGCCCGGGCGGTCCTCGTCGTCCTGCTTGGCCTCGCGGCCGGTCGTCCCGACGAACTGGCGCATCACGCCGAGGCCGCCGCTGATCGTCACCGAGCCGCCGTGCGGCTGGAGGTCGCCCGCGATCATGCGCAGCAGCGTGGTCTTGCCGGCGCCGTTGGCGCCCACCAGCGCCACCGCGGTGCCCTCGCCGACCCGGAAGGACGCGTCGTCGAAAAGCACCCGCCCGTCCGGCAGGTAGTACTCAAGGTGCGAAATCTCGACGTGTCCCATGCGGACGATTCTCCCAAGCCGCCGCCCAGGACCAAAACGGATTACCCGACGGCCGGCTGCCCCGGCAGCGTCCTGATCCGGCGGGCCAGCCTGCTGCGCTCGGCGAGCAGGTCGTCGGCCGGGTAGCCGACCTCCTCCAGCGTCAGCCCGTACGGCCGGATCACGTTGACCGCGGAGTTGCGCACCCCGCCGGCCAGCACCTCGCCGGGGAACTCCACCGGCCGGTGGCCGTCGCCGACCAGCAGCATCGCGCCGACCAGGGCCCGCACCATGTTGTGGCAGAAGGCGTCGGCCCGGACGGTGGCGACCGCCAGCGAGCCCTCCTGCGCGGCGTAGGAGTCGACCGGGACGCGGTCCCAGCGCAGCTCCAGCAGGGTGCGGATGGTCGTCGCGCCCTCGCGCTTCTTGCAGTACGCGGCGAAGTCGTGCTCCCCCAGCAGCAGCGCCGCGGCCGCGTTCATCCGCTCGATGTCCAGCGGGCGGTCGTGCCAGAGCACGTGCCCGCGCAGCAGCGGGTCCACCCCGCCGGGGTGGTCGGCGACCCGGTAGGCGTAGCGGCGCCAGATCGCGGAGAACCGGGCGTCGAAGCCGGCCGGCGCCTCGCCGAGCCGGTAGATCCGCACGTCCCCGGGCAGCCGTCCGGCCAGCCGGCGCAGCAGCTTCTCGCGGTGCGCGGCCCACAGCTCGGCGGGCAGGTCGACGTGGGCGACCTGGCCGCGGGCGTGCACACCGGCGTCGGTCCGGCCGGCGACCGTCAGCGGGTGGAGCTCGGTACTGCGGGTGACGATCTGCAGCGCGGTCTCGATCTCCTCCTGCACCGTGCGGCGGCCGCCACGCTGGCGGGCCCAGCCGGAGAACTCCGCGCCCTGGTAGGCGAGGTCGAGCCGGACCCGGACGTACCCGTCCGCCGGGCCGTCCTTGACCGGCGGCCGCTCGGCGCAATCGTTGACCACTGCTTCACTCCAGACAGAAGGAACGGGCCCGCTCCCCCACGGAATGGGAGAGCGGGCCCGCACGGCACCTAAAGGTGTCAGGCCTGCTCGGCCTCGGCCTCGTCGGCCTTGGTGTCCTCGACCTTGGTCTCCTCGACCTTGGCCTCGGCCTCCTTGACGGCGCGCTTGGTGGCGCCCTCGGCCTCGCCGACGGCGGTCTGCGCGACGGTCAGCGCCTCGACCAGCTCGATCACGGCCATCGGGGCGTTGTCGCCGCGGCGGCCACCGATCTTGGTGATGCGGGTGTAGCCACCCGGGCGGTTCTCGTAGCGCGGCGCGATCTCGGTGAAGAGGGTGTGCAGCACCGAGATGTCGGTGATCGTCTTGCGAACCAGGCGACGGTTGTGGATGTCGCCCTTCTTCGCCTTGGTGATCAGCTTCTCCGCCAGCGGGCGCATCCGACGGGCCTTGGCCTCGGTCGTGGTGATGCGGCCGTACTGGAACAGCTCCCGGCACAGACCGGCGAGCAGCAGCGGCTCGTGGTGCGGGCCGCCGCCGAGGCGGGCACCCTTGGTGGGACGCGGCATGGAATGACTCCTTGGATCTCCGACCACGGCCGTACCAGGTACCGCGGCGGGCGTACGGACACGGTGTCCGCACGACTTTCATGATGGCGGGGGCGACTCCGGGGAACCGCCCCCGTCAGCAAAACAGGGGTCCGGGGGGAATCCCCCCGGAAGGCACTCAGTACTGCTCGGTCTCCGCGTAACCCGCGTCGTCCAGGTCGTCGGCGCCGAAGGCGTCGGCGGCGGCGGTCGGGTCGAACCCGGGCGGGCTGTCCTTGAGGGCCAGGCCCATGCCGGCCAGCTTCGCCTTGACCTCGTCGATCGACTTCGCACCGAAGTTGCGGATGTCGAGCAGGTCGGCCTCGGAGCGGGCGACGAGCTCACCCACGGTGTGGATGCCCTCGCGCTTGAGGCAGTTGTACGACCGAACGGTGAGCTCAAGCTCCTCGATCGGCAGCGCCAGGTCGGCGGCCAGGGCGGCGTCCGTCGGGGACGGGCCCATGTCGATGCCCTCGGCGTCGATGTTCAGCTCGCGGGCGAGACCGAACAGCTCCACCAGGGTCTTGCCGGCCGAGGCCATGGCGTCACGGGGGCGCATGGCGGGCTTGGTCTCGACGTCGACGATCAGCTTGTCGAAGTCGGTCCGCTGCTCGACACGGGTGGCCTCGACCTTGTAGGTGACCTTCAGCACGGGGCTGTAGATCGAGTCGACCGGGATGCGGCCGATCTCCTGGCCGGAAGCCTTGTTCTGCACGGCGGAGACGTAGCCGCGACCGCGCTCGACGGTCAGCTCCATCTCCAGCTTGCCCTTGCCGTTCAGCGTGGCGAGGACCAGCTCGGGGTTGTGCACCTCGACACCGGCCGGCGGCGCGATGTCGGCGGCGGTGACGACACCCGGGCCCTGCTTGCGCAGGTACATCACGACCGGCTCGTCGTGCTCCGAGGAGACGACCAGCTGCTTGATGTTGAGGATGAGGTCGGTGACGTCCTCCTTGACGCCCGGCACGGTGGTGAACTCGTGCAGGACGCCGTCGACCCGGATGCTGGTGACAGCGGCGCCGGGGATCGAGGAGAGGAGCGTGCGGCGAAGGGAGTTGCCGAGGGTGTAGCCGAAGCCCGGCTCCAGCGGCTCGATCACGAACCGCGAGCGGAACTCGTCGACGACCTCTTCGGTCAGCGAGGGGCGCTGAGCGATCAGCATGTTTTCAGATCCTCCAGTTGTCTTCGGCACCCACTATTTGATGCCGAACAGAACCAGCGTACGGGGTCCCGGACGAACCGGGACCCCGTACGCGGTGTCAAGCGAACACCAGTGCCCGAAGGGCGCCGCGTCAGACGCGGCGGCGCTTCGGCGGACGGCAGCCGTTGTGCGGGGTGGGGGTGACGTCCTGGATCGAGCCGACCTCCAGGCCGGTGGCCTGGAGCGAACGGATCGCGGTCTCGCGGCCGGAGCCCGGACCCTTCACGAAGACGTCAACCTTGCGCATGCCGTGCTCCTGCGCGCGACGGGCAGCGGCCTCGGCGGCCATCTGCGCGGCGAACGGGGTGGACTTGCGCGAGCCCTTGAAGCCGACGTGGCCGGCGGAGGCCCAGGAGATCACGTTGCCCGCGGGGTCGGTGATCGAAACGATGGTGTTGTTGAACGTGCTCTTGATGTGGGCGTGCCCGTGAGCGACGTTCTTCTTCTCCTTGCGGCGCACCTTCTTGGCGCCGGCAGCCTGACGACCCTTGGGGGGCATAAGTCTGTTCTCCTACTGAGGTGGTCGGTCCGCTGACCCGCGGGCCGGAGGGATGTCCGGTGACGGGACGGACTACTTCTTGCCCGGCTTCTTCTTACCGGCGATCGCGCGACGCGGGCCCTTGCGGGTACGCGCGTTGGTGTGGGTGCGCTGACCGCGGACCGGCAGGCCACGGCGGTGACGCAGACCCTCGTAGCAACCGATCTCGACCTTGCGGCGGATGTCGGCGGCCACCTCACGGCGGAGGTCACCCTCGACCGTGAAGTTGGCGTCGATGTACTGACCCAGCTTCACGAGGTCTTCCTCGGAGATGTCGCGCACGCGGACATCCGGGTTGACACCGGTCTCGGCGAGGGTGTGCTGGGCGCGGGTACGACCGATGCCGTACACGTAGGTAAGGGCGATCTCGATCCGCTTCTCACGGGGGAGATCAACGCCGGCGAGGCGTGCCATTCAAGGCTCCTGTGCTTTTTCAGAGGTCTTGCGCGCTACCTACTCCGACACCTCACGGTGTGGGAGCCCCGGCCTCTGACCGGGGGTGGCAGTCCGTCCCGCGAGGGACGGATCGGGTAGCCCGCTTATGACGTTTTCGCGTCGCGCGAAGTACTACGAGAAATGCTGGGGAGAACTGATCAGCCCTGGCGCTGCTTGTGGCGCAGGTTGTCGCAGATCACCATGACCCGGCCGTGACGGCGGATCACCTTGCACTTGTCGCAGATCTTCTTGACGCTCGGCTTGACCTTCATGCTTCAGGTTCTCCGGGTCTAGATCTGACGTTCTTACTTGTAGCGGTAGACGATCCGGCCGCGCGTGAGGTCGTAGGGGCTGAGCTCCACCACGACCCGGTCGTCCGGCAGGATGCGGATGTAGTGCATGCGCATCTTGCCACTGATGTGCGCGAGGACCTTGTGACCGTTCTGCAGCTCGACCTTGAACATCGCGTTCGGAAGAGACTCGATCACGGTGCCCTCGATCTCAATGGCGCCTTGCTTCTTAGCCATGAACTGCGAGATCCACCTTCCGGGACCGGCTACCGTATGCGGAACGCTCGTGCGAACCTGGGTCCACCCCATCCCCCGAGGGGGAAGAGGGCGTGCTGGAGCACGCTACGAGTGAGCCGACGGTCCATCCTACGCCAGCGCGTCCGATGGGCCAAAACGAGGCCCGGACCGGCGCCGCCGCCGTCACAGGGCGGCGGTGACCACCAGCGGCTCGACGTGGGCGGTGCAGGCCGAGCAGCGGCGCGCCGCCTCGGGGATGTCGGTCAGGCACTCGGGGCAGGGGCGCTTCGGGGCCTTCGGCTTCTTCGGCAGGTACCGGGCGGTGGCCTTGGTCACCGGCAGCACGACGCAGAAGTACAGCACCGCGGCGGTCATCAGGAACGCGATCAGCACGTTGAGGAACTGCCCGTAGGGGAAGGTGACGCCCGCCACCGTCGCCTTGTACGAGCTGAAGTCGCCGGCGGCGCCGACCACGACGCCCACCAGCGGGGTGAGGAACGCCGACACGAAGCCGGTCACCACCCCGGTGAAGGCCGCGCCGATGACCACACCGACGGCCATGTCGACGACGTTGCCGCGCATCATGAAGTCGCGGAATCCCTTGAGCACTGCACTCTCCTGCTTGATCGAAGCCGCTGAAGCCACTGAGGCCACTGCCAGCCGATAAAAATAGGACAAAAGCCCTGGAGGTCCAAACCTCCAGGGCTCCGATCCGTTCGCGAACGCGGCAGTTGACCGCCTCCGCGACTACCCGAGGGGGTCCGGAGCTGCGGTGATGCCCAGCTTCGCGAGTTCGGCGCGGCCGCCGTCGAAGGCCGTCAGCACCAGCGGGCCCTGCTCGGTCACGGCCACCGAGTGCTCCCAGTGCGAGGCCCAGGTGCCGTCGGTGGTCACGACGGTCCAGTCGTCCTCCAGCACCTTGGTGTGCGGGGTGCCCAGCGACACCATCGGCTCGATCGCCAGCACGGTGCCGGGGATCAGCTTGGGGCCCTTGCCGCGGCCCCGCTCGACGTAGTTCAGCACGTGCGGCTCCATGTGCATCGCGGTGCCGATGCCGTGGCCGCCGTAGCCCTCGGTGATGCCCCACTTGCCCTTCGGCGGCAGCGGCTGGCGGCGGACGAAGCCCTCGATCGCCTTGGAGACGTCGGCCAGCCGGTTGCCCTTCTTCATCTGGGCGATGCCGGCCCACATCGAGCCCTCGGTGACCCGGCTGAGCATCTCCACCTCGGGCCGGACCTCGCCGACCGCCACGGTGATCGCCGCGTCGCCGTGCCAGCCGTCCACGATGGCGCCGCAGTCGATCGAGATGACGTCGCCCTCCCGCAGCACCCGGTCACCGGGGATGCCGTGCACGACCTCGTCGTTCACCGAGGCGCAGATCACCCCGGGGAACCAGAGCCCGCCGTGGTCCGCGCGGAAGTTCGAGGTGGCGCCGTGGCCGGTGATGACCTTGTCGGCGATGTCGTTCAGCTCCTGGGTGCTCACCCCCGGAGCGACCGCCTCCCGGCAGGCCTTCAGCGCCTCGGCGACGACCAGCCCGGCCACCCGCATCTTCGCGATCTGCTCGGGGGTCTTGATCTCCACCATCTGGTCACGCCTTCCTTGGATTCCCGCCC
Organism: Kitasatospora sp. NPDC059327; assembly: GCF_042752535.1. NCBI lineage: Bacteria > Bacillati > Actinomycetota > Actinomycetes > Kitasatosporales > Streptomycetaceae > Kitasatospora > Kitasatospora sp. NPDC059327. The sequence continues at coordinate 16,253 of NZ_JBHYYB010000061.1, forward strand.
GGTCCTTGCCGGGCGGCCGTGCACTCGTTCCACCGTACGGCGTCGCTCAGTACTGTCAGTTGTCCTGCTTCAGCGCCTCGATCGCGCGCTGGGTGACCTCGTCCACCTTGCCGAGCGCGGGGATCGTCGCCACCAGGCCCTGCTGGGCGTAGTAGTCGATGATCGGCTCGGTCTCCGTGTGGTAGACCTCCAGCCGCGTCCGCACCTTCTCCTCGGTGTCGTCCGAGCGCTGGTACAGCTCGCCGCCGCACTCGTCGCAGACGCCCTCGGCCTTCGGCGGGTTGTAGTCCACGTGGAAGACGTGGCCCCCGTCGTTGCGGCACAGGCGACGGCCGGCGATCCGGCGGACGACCTCGTCCTCGGGGACCTCCAGGTCCAGCACGCCGTCCAGCGTGATGCCCTGCTCGGCCAGGAACGCGTCCAGCGCCTTGGCCTGGCCGAGGTTGCGCGGGAAGCCGTCCAGCAGGAAGCCGCCGGCGGCGTCGGGCTGGAGCATGCGGTCCTTGGCCATCCCGATGGTGACCTCATCCGGCACCAGACGACCCGCGTCCATGTAGCTCTTGGCCTCGAGCCCCAGCGGGGTGCCCTGACCGATGTTGGCGCGGAACAGGTCACCGGTGGAGATGTGGGGGATGGACAGGGTCTTGGCGAGCACGTGCGCCTGAGTACCCTTCCCTGCCCCGGGAGGCCCGACGAGGACGATTCGCATCAGCGGAGGAACCCTTCGTAATTGCGCTGCTGGAGCTGGCTCTCGATCTGCTTCACAGTTTCGAGTCCGACGCCGACGACGATGAGAACGCTGGTGCCGCCGAACGGGAAGTTGGTCTGCTGTCCGAAGGCGACCAGGGCGATCATCGGGATCAACGCGATCAGGCCCAGGTAGAGCGAACCCGGCCACGTGATGCGGGTGAGCACGTAGTTCAGGTACTCGGCCGTCGGCCGGCCGGCCCGGATGCCCGGGATGAACCCACCATACTTCTTCATATTGTCGGCAACTTCTTCGGGGTTGAAGGAGATGGCGACGTAGAAGAAGGCGAAGAAGACGATCAGCAGGAAGTAGGTGGCCATGTAGACCGGGTGGTCACCCTTGACGAAGTGGTTGCTGATCCAGACCGCCCAGTCGGCCTTACTGCTGGTCAGCTGGACCACCAGGGCCGGGATGTACAGCAGCGACGAGGCGAAGATGACCGGGATGACACCGGCCTGGTTCACCTTGAGCGGGATGTACGTCGAGGTGCCGCCGAAGGCGCGGCGCCCGATCATCCGCTTCGCGTACTGGACGGGGATCCGCCGCTGCGCCTGCTCCACGAAGATGACCAGCATCACAACGATGACGCCGACCGCGACCACGGAGAGGAACTCGACCCAGCCGTCACCGATGGTGCCGGACTGCTTGATCGCCCACATCGAGCCCGGGAAGCCCGAGGCGATGGAGGTGAAGATGAGGATCGACATGCCGTTGCCGATGCCGCGGTCGGTGATCAGCTCGCCCAGCCACATGATGAACGTGGTGCCGGCGGTCATCGTGATCACCATGACGGCGATCCGGAACACCGACTGGTTCGGGACGATCTGGTTGGCCAGCGAGCAGTTCGAGAACAGCGCACCGCTGGAGGCCGTGGCCACGATGCCGGTGCCCTGGAGCACGGCGAGGGCGATCGTCAGGTAGCGCGTGTACTGGGTGATCTTCGCGGTGCCGGCCTGACCCTCCTTCTTCAACGCCTCGAGTCGCGGGATCACGACGGTGAGGAGCTGGAGGATGATGCTGGCCGTGATGTACGGCATGATGCCGAGCGCGAAGATGGTCAGCTGGAGGAGCGCTCCACCGCTGAACAGGTTGACGAGCCCGAACAGACCGTTCGTCTTTGTCTGCTTCACACACTCGTTGACGGCCTGAAAATCGACCCCCGGTACGGGAATGTGCGAGCCCAGCCGGAACAGCACCATGATGCCCAGCGTGAACAGCAGCTTCTTGCGCAGGTCGGGCGTCTGGAACGCCCGCGCGAACGCACTGAGCACGGTGCCTCCTGCGCCTCCCGCGCGTCGTCGGCGGGAGGGTCGGTCCTAATGGGGAGTTTGCGGTTCGGGCCCCCGTACAGACGGCATAGGCGAGCCTACGCGCAGCCTACAAGGGAACTCCACGGACTCTAACAGTGCACGGCCACTCGAAAGAAGCGCGTACGGCCCCTCCCCCACTCACGAGGTACGGGATGCCCGGTTTTGCCACACAAAAGAACGAGGCCCGTCTCCACCCGGGGGCGGCGACGGGCCACTTCGACAACGCACGAGCCCCGCACCTCCGTGCAGGAGGTGCGGGGCCCGTGGGGAGTCAGCGGGCTCAGACGAGCTCGGTGACGGTACCGCCGGCGGCGGTGATCTTCTCAGCGGCGGAGCCGGAGACGGCGTCGACCGTCACCTGCAGCGCGACCGAGATCTCGCCGGTGCCGAGCACCTTGACGAGGGAGTTCTTGCGAACCGCGCCCTTGGCGATCAGGTCCTCGACAGTGACCTCGCCACCCTGCGGGTAGAGCTCGGCCAGCTTGTCGAGGTTGACAACCTGGAACGTGATCTTGAACGGGTTCTTGAAGCCCTTCAGCTTCGGCAGGCGCATGTGGAGCGGCATCTGGCCACCCTCGAAGCGCTGCGGAACCTGGTAGCGGGCCTTGGTGCCCTTGGTGCCACGACCGGCGGTCTTACCCTTGGAGCCCTCACCACGACCGACACGGGTCTTGGCGGTCTTGGCACCCGGGGCGGGACGCAGGTTGTGAACCTTGATCGGCGAGTCGCCCATAATCAGTCCACCTCCTCGACCGTGACGAGGTGACGCACGGTCTGGGCCATCCCGCGGATCTCGGGACGGTCCTCCTTGACGACCACATCGTGCATGCGCTTCAGACCCAGCGAGCGCAGCGTCTCGCGGTGGTTCTGCTTGCTGCCGATGTAGGACTTGGTCTGCGTGATCTTCAGGCGAGCCATCAGGCGCTCACCCCTGCAGCACGAGCCCGCAGCAGAGCGGCGGGAGCCACGTCCTCCAGCGGCAGGCCACGACGGGCGGCGATCTCCTCGGGGCGCACGAGGCCCTTCAGAGCGGCCACCGTGGCGTGCACGATGTTGATCGCGTTGTCGGAGCCGAGCGACTTCGACAGGATGTCGTGAATACCGGCGCACTCCAGCACGGCACGCACCGGGCCACCGGCGATAACACCGGTACCGGGGGCAGCCGGCTTCAGGAGCACGACGCCGGCAGCCTTCTCGCCCTGGATCGGGTGCGGGATGGTGCCCTGGATACGGGGGACCTTGAAGAAGTTCTTCTTGGCCTCCTCAACACCCTTGGCGATGGCGGCCGGAACCTCCTTCGCCTTCCCGTAGCCGACACCTACGGTGCCGTCACCGTCGCCCACCACGACCAGCGCGGTGAAGCTGAAACGACGACCACCCTTGACAACCTTGGCGACACGGTTGATCGCGACAACGCGCTCGACGTAAGCGGTCTTCTCGACGGCGGGGGCGTTACCCCGGTCGTCACGCTTACGGTCGCGCCGCTCGCCACCGCCGGTGCCGCCGCCGGCGCCGCTACCGCGGCGCTGGGGTCCAGCCATTGGAATTACCTCTCTCGATTACGTCCGTCGACTGAGCCGACGAGCGGCTTAGAAGTCGAGCCCGGCCTCACGGGCAGCATCGGCCAGAGCGGCGATGCGGCCTGCGTACCGGTTGCCCGCGCGGTCGAAGACGACCGACTCGATGCCGGCGGCCTTGGCGCGCTCGGCGACCAGGCTCCCGACCTTCTTGGCCAGCTCGGTCTTGTCGCCCTCGACGCCCTTGATGGACACGTCGAGGGTGGACGCCGACGCCAGGGTGTGACCCTTGGCGTCGTCGATGACCTGGGCGACCATGTGGCGGTTCGAGCGGGTCACCACGAGGCGCGGACGCACCTCGGTGCCGGTGACGCGCTTGCGAACACGGATGGCGCGGCGCTTGCGAGCGGCGCTCTTGTAGGCGTTGCCCTTGCCGATCTTGACAGAGACGCTCATCGCTTACTTACCACTCTTTCCGACCTTGCGGCGGATGACCTCGCCCGCGTACTTGACGCCCTTGGCCTTGTACGGGTCGGGCTTGCGCAGCTTGCGGATCTTGGCAGCGACCTCGCCGACCTTCTGCTTGTCGATGCCGTCCACGTGGAACTTGGTGGGCGACTCGACGACGAAGGAGATGCCCTCCGGGGCCTCGACCAGGATCGGGTGGCTGTAGCCGAGCTGGAACTCCATGTTGGAGCCCTTCGCCAGGACTCGATAGCCAACACCGCTGATCTCCAGCGACTTGCGGTAGCCCGCGGTCACGCCGGTGATCATGTTCGCCACCAGCGTGCGGGAAAGGCCGTGCAGGGCCTTCGACATACGCTCGTCGTTGGGGCGGGTGACGAGCAGCGTGCCGTCCTCGCCCTTGCCGATCTCGATCGGCGCGGCGACGAGGTGGGTGAGGGAGCCCTTCGGGCCCTTCACCGAGACCGCCTGGCCATCGATGGTGACGTCCACGCCGGCGGGAACCGGGATGGGCAGCCGTCCAATGCGCGACATTGCTGTACCTCCGTTTCCCGAATTACCAGACGTAGGCGAGAACTTCTCCGCCTACGCCCTTCTTGGCAGCCTGCTTGTCGGTGAGGAGACCGGAAGACGTGGAGATGATCGCCACGCCCAGGCCGCCGAGCACCTTCGGCAGGTTGGTGGACTTTGCGTAGACCCGCAGGCCCGGCTTGCTGATCCGCTTGATGCCAGCGATCGAGCGCTCACGGTTGGGACCGAACTTGAGCTCGATGGTCAGCTTCTTGCCGACCTCGCCCTCGACGGGCTCCTCAACCTTGTAGGAGGAGATGTACCCCTCCTGCTGCAGGATCTGGGCGACGTGCGCCTTGATCTTGCTAGCCGGCATCGCCACGGTGTCGTGGTACGCCGAGTTCGCGTTACGCAGACGCGTGAGCATGTCTGCGATGGGGTCGGTCATGGTCATGATGGCCTCAGGCCTCTCTCGCCGTGGTTTCTCCGCGCCAGGTCCCCCCGCCGCACTCCGAGGAGTGCGGCGGGGGCACAGACGCAGGGGACCTGCGGCGTCGTAAGACTGGGTGCGAGCCCTCCGAAGAGGGTCGACGGCAGCTACGGAGCTCCCGCGACAGGGGGCCCGACCTCACTACCTTACGGGATTCCCGTACGTAGCCCCAAAAAAGGGGCGCTGTGGGATCGGGCACACCTGCTTCGCTATGGCATTACCGCGAGGTCCTGATTACCAGGAGCTCTTGGTGACGCCCGGCAGCTCGCCGCGGTGGGCCATCTCACGGAGGCACACACGGCAGAGGCCGAACTTGCGGTACACCGAGTGCGGACGGCCGCAGCGCTGGCACCGGGTGTAGGCCCGGACGCCGAACTTCGGCTTCCGCTCGGCCTTCGCGATGAGGGACTTCTTCGCCATTGGCTCACGCCTCCTTGAACGGGAAGCCCAGAGCACGCAGGAGCGCCCGGCCCTCGTCGTCGGTCTGAGCGGTGGTCACGACGGTGATGTCCATACCGCGCTGACGGTCGACCTTGTCCTGGTCGATCTCGTGGAACATAACCTGCTCGGTCAGACCGAAGGTGTAGTTGCCACGGCCGTCGAACTGCTTGGGGGAGAGACCACGGAAGTCACGGATACGCGGCAGGGCCAGCGACACCAGACGGTCCAGGAACTCCCACATGCGGTCACCACGGAGGGTGACGTGGGTGCCGATCGGCTGGCCCTCGCGCAGCTTGAACTGCGCGATGGACTTGCGAGCCTTGGTCACGGCCGGCTTCTGACCGGTGATCGCGGTCAGGTCGCGGATCGCGCCCTCGATCAGCTTGCTGTCACGGGCGGCCTCGCCGACACCCATGTTGACGACGACCTTGACCAGGCCGGGCGTCAGCATGACGTTCTCGTACGAGAACTGCTCCTGCAGCTGACCCTTGATCTCGGAGTTGTAACGCTCCTTGAGACGGGGGGTCACCTTCTCAACAGACGTCTCAGACATCAGATGTCCTCACCGGTTCGCTTGGCAACGCGGATCTTGTTGCCCTCGTCATCGAAGCGGTAGCCCACGCGGGTGACGACCTTCTTGCCGTCCTTCTCCACGACCAGCTGGACGTTGGAGACGTGCACCGGGGCCTCGACGGTGACAATGCCACCCTGAGTGCCCGGACCCGGCTTGGTGTGCTTCTTGACCCGGTTCACACCCTCGACGAGGACCTTGTTCTCGGCGGGCATGGCCTGGATGACCTTGCCCTGCTTGCCGCGGTCCTTGCCGGTGATGACCTGGACCAGGTCACCCTTCTTGATCTTCATGCTGTTCGCCATGGGTTAGAGCACCTCCGGCGCAAGCGAGATGATCTTCATGAACTTCTTGTCGCGCAGCTCGCGGCCCACCGGGCCGAAGATGCGGGTACCGCGGGGGTCACCGTCGGTGTTCTTGAGAACGACAGCGGCGTTCTCGTCGAACCGGATGTACGAACCGTCGGGACGACGGCGCGACTTCACGGTACGGACGACGACGCACTTGACGACGTCACCCTTCTTCACCGAACCGCCGGGGATCGCGTCCTTGACGGTGGCGACGATGACGTCCCCGATACCGGCGTAGCGGCGACCGGAACCACCGAGAACGCGGATGCAAAGGATTTCCTTCGCGCCCGTGTTGTCGGCGACACGCAGTCGCGACTCCTGCTGGATCACAGCTTTCTCCTGATCGTCAACGAGAGCTGACGGGCCGGCCGCTGCTCACACCAGCGCCCACGAGGGGCCTGGTGCACATACGGCCGTACCGCATCAACTTCGTTACTTGGCCTTCTCGAGGATCTCGACGACGCGCCAGCGCTTCGTCGCGGACAGCGGGCGGGTCTCCGCGAGGAGGACCCGGTCGCCGATGCCGCAGGCGTTCGCCTCGTCGTGCGCCTTCAGCTTGTTCGTACGGCGGATGACCTTGCCGTACAGCGCGTGCTTGACGCGGTCCTCGACGGCGACGACGACGGTCTTGTCCATCTTGTCGCTGACGACGAGGCCCTCACGGGTCTTGCGGAAACCGCGCGTCTCGTTGGTGTTCTCAGTCATCAGGCGTTCTCCACCGTCTCGATGCCCAGCTCGCGCTCGCGCATCAGGGTGTAGATCCGCGCGATGTCCTTACGGACGAGCTTGAGCCGTCCGTGGTTGTCGAGCTGCCCGGTCGCCGCCTGGAAGCGGAGGTTGAACAGCTCCTCCTTGGCCTCACGGAGCTTGGCAACGAGACCCTCGTTGTCCAGCTCGCGGAGGTCAGCAGCCTTGGTGCCGGCCGACATCAGCTCTCACCTGCCTCGCGCCGGATGATCCGGCACTTCATCGGGAGCTTGTGAGCTGCGCGGGTCAGCGCCTCACGAGCCACCTTCTCGTTGGGGTACGACAGCTCGAACATGACCCGACCCGGGTGCACGTTCGCGATCCACCACTCGGGCGAACCCTTACCGGAACCCATGCGGGTCTCGGCCGGCTTCTTGGTGAGCGGACGGTCCGGGTAGATGTTGATCCAGACCTTGCCGCCACGCTTGATGTGACGGGTGACGGCGATACGAGCGGACTCGATCTGCCGGTTCGTCACGTAGGCCGGGGTGACGGCCTGGATGCCGTACTCGCCGAAGGCGAGCTCGGTGCCACCCTTCGCAGCGCCGCGGCGCTTCGGGTGGTGCTGCTTGCGGTGCTTGACCCGACGGGGGATCAGCATTGCGGTCAGGCCTCCGTTCCGGTGTTCTCGGCAGCCGGGGTCTCGGCGGCGACCGGGGCCTGGGCCTCGGTGCCGGCGGGACGACGGCCACGGCCACCGCGCTCGCCACCACGGCGCTCGCCACCGCGGGCGGGACGACCACCCTCGGGACGGGCCGGACGGTTGCCCGAGCGGGCAGCGGCGTTCTCAGCGCGGACCTCGGCGATGTTCTTGACGTCGCCCTTGTAGATCCAGACCTTCACGCCGATACGGCCGAAGGTCGTCTTGGCCTCGAAGAAGCCGTAGTCGACGTTCGCGCGCAGGGTGTGCAGCGGCACACGGCCCTCGCGGTAGAACTCCGAACGGCTCATCTCGGCGCCGCCGAGACGACCGGAGCACTGGACCTTGATGCCCTTGGCGCCGGACTTCATGGTGCCCTGCATCGACTTGCGCATGGCACGGCGGAAGGAGACGCGGGAGGACAGCTGCTCCGCGACGCCCTGAGCCACGAGCTGGGCGTCCAGCTCGGGGTTCTTGACCTCAAGGATGTTCAGCTGGACCTGCTTGCCGGTCAGCTTCTCGAGGTCGCCGCGGATGCGGTCGGCCTCGGTGCCGCGACGGCCGATGACGATGCCGGGGCGGGCGGTGTGGATGTCAACGCGGACGCGGTCGCGGGTGCGCTCGATCTCGACCTTGGAGATGCCGGCGCGCTCCATGCCCTTCGTCATCATGCGACGAATGGCGACGTCTTCCTTGACGTAGTCCTTGTACAGCTTGTCGGCGTACCAGCGGGACTTGAAGTCCGTGCTGATGCCGAGGCGGAACCCGTGCGGGTTAACCTTCTGGCCCATTACCGGGTCCCTTCCTTGCTGCTGACGACCACGGTGATGTGGCTGGTCCGCTTGCGGATCCGGTAGGCACGGCCCTGGGCGCGCGGACGGAACCGCTTCAGGGTCGGGCCCTCGTCAACGTACGCCTCGCTGATGACGAGGTCGTCCACGTTGGAGTGGTTGTAGTTGTGCGCGGCGTTGGCGATGGCGCTGTTGAGCACCTTGCCGACCGGCACGGTAGCGGCCTGCGGAGCGAAACGCAGGACCGCCTGGGCCTCCGTGGCGTTCAGGCCACGGATGAGGTCCACCACGCGGCGGGCCTTCATGGGCGTGACGCGGATGTACCGCGCCTGGGCCCTGGCTTCCATGGTTGTCCCCTTGCTGGTGTAAGTCATTGAGTCGGTAATCTCGCTGGCGACTAGCGACGCTTCGACTTGCGGTCGTCCTTGACGTGACCGCGGAAGGTACGCGTCGGCGCGAACTCGCCGAGCTTGTGGCCGACCATCGACTCGGTGACGAACACCGGGACGTGCTTACGGCCATCGTGGACCGCGATCGTGTGGCCGAGCATGGCCGGGAAGATCACGGAGCGACGGGACCAGGTCTTGATGACGTTCTGGGTACCCGCCTCGTTCTGCGCGTCCACCTTCTTGAGAAGGTGGCCGTCAATGAAGGGGCCCTTCTTGAGACTGCGCGGCATCTGACCTGCTCCTAGCGCTTCTTGTTGGTCTTGCGGCGGCGCACGATGAGGGCGTTCGAAGCCTTCTTCGGGCTACGAGTACGACCCTCCTTCTGGCCCCACGGCGAAACCGGGTGGCGACCACCGGAGGTCTTACCCTCACCACCACCGTGCGGGTGGTCGATCGGGTTCATGGCCACACCACGCACGGTCGGGCGAACGCCCTTCCAGCGCATACGGCCGGCCTTGCCCCAGTTGATGTTCGACTGCTCGGCGTTGCCGACCTCGCCGACGGTCGCGCGGCAGCGCGCGTCGACCAGGCGGATCTCACCGGAGGGCATGCGCAGGTGCGCCATCTTGCCCTCACGCGCCAGCAGCTGAATGCCGGCACCGGCGGAGCGGGCCATCTTGGCACCGCCACCGGGACGCAGCTCCACCGCGTGGATGGTCGTACCGACCGGGATGTTGCGAAGCGGCAGGTTGTTGCCGGGCTTGATGTCGGCGCCAGCGCCGTTCTCGACCCGGTCACCCTGCGCGATGCCGCGCGGCGCGATGATGTAGCGCTTCTCGCCGTCCGCGTAGTGCAGGAGCGCGATGCGCGCGGTGCGGTTCGGGTCGTACTCGATGTGCGCGACCTTGGCCGGCACGCCGTCCTTGTCGTGACGACGGAAGTCGATCACGCGGTAGGCGCGCTTGTGTCCACCACCCTGGTGGCGAACGGTGATCCGACCGGCGTTGTTACGGCCGCCCTTGCTGTGCAGGGGGCGAACCAGCGACTTCTCCGGCGTGGACCGCGTGATCTCTACGAAGTCGGCCACGCTGGAGCCACGACGGCCCGGCGTAGTCGGCTTGTACTTGCGGATGCCCATTTGGCTCTCTCGTCCTCGTCCTTATCGACGATCACGATCCCCGTTAGGAGACCGGACCACCGAAGATGTCGATGCGGTTGCCCTCAGCCAGCGTCACGATGGCGCGCTTGGTGTCCTTGCGCTTGCCAAAGCCCGTCTTGGAGCGCTTGCGCTTGCCCTGACGGTTGAGCGTGTTGACGGACTCGACCTTGACCGAGAAGACCGCCTCGACGGCCTGCTTGATCTGGGTCTTGTTGGCACCGGGCGACACGACGAACGTGTACTTGTTCTCGTCGAGGAGCGAGTAGCTCTTCTCGGAGATGACCGGCTTCACCAGGACGTCACGGGGGTCCGTGAACGTCTTGCTCGTGATCTCTGCAGCCATCAGGCGGCGCTCCCTTCGAGCTCGCCCTCAGCAGCCACGGCCTTGGCGGACGCGGCGGGACCCGCCACGAAACGCTCGAAGGCGGCCTGGGTGAAGACCACATCGTCGGAGACGAGCACGTCGTAGGTGTTCAGCTGGCCGGCGTCCAGGATGTGCACGTTCGGCAGGTTGCGGGCGCTCTTGAGACCCAGCTCGTCGGCACGCTCGACGACGAGGAGGATGTTCTTGCGCTCGGTGATCTTGCCGAACAGGCCCTTGGCGGCCTTGGTCGACGGCGCCTCGGCCGCGATCACGTCGGTGACGACGTGGATGCGGTTGTGGCGGGCCCGGTCGGTGAGCGCACCGCGCAGAGCGGCGGCGATCATCTTCTTCGGGGTCCGCTGCGAGTAGTCACGCGGCACGGGACCGTGCACGACGCCACCGCCGGCGAACTGCGGGGCGCGGGTCGAGCCCTGACGGGCGCGGCCGGTGCCCTTCTGACGGTACGGCTTCTTGCCGCCGCCGCGAACCTCGCCACGCGTCTTGGTCTTGTGGGTGCCCTGACGGGCCGCAGCGAGCTGCGCCACGACGACCTGGTGCATCAGCGGAACGCTGACCTTGGCGTCGAAGATCTCGGCCGGAAGCTCAAGGCTGCCGGTCTTGTCGCCCGAGGGCGACAGGATGTCAATGGTGCTCATATCCTCACAGCCCCTTCGCCGCAGTGCGGACGAGGACGAGGCCGCCGTTCGGGCCCGGGATTGCGCCCTTGATCAGGAGCAGCCCCTTCTCCGCGTCAACGGCATGGATGGTCAGGTTCTGGGTGGTCACGCGCTCGTGGCCCATCCGGCCGGCCATCCGTACGCCCTTGAACACACGACCCGGGGTGGCGCAGCCACCGATCGAGCCGGGCGAGCGGTGCTTGCGCTGCACACCGTGACCGGCGCCGAGGCCCCGGAAGTTGTGGCGCTTCATGACACCGGCGAAGCCCTTGCCCTTGGAGGTGCCGGTCACGTCGACCTTGACACCCGCCTCGAACAGCTCCGCGGTGATCTCCTGGCCGAGGGTGTACTCGGACGCGTCCGTCGTACGGAGCTCGACCAGGTGGCGGCGCGGGGTGACACCGGCCTTGGCGAAGTGACCCGCGAGGGGCTTGTTCACCTTGCGGGGGTCGATCTCGCCGAAACCGATCTGGACGGCGTCGTAGCCGGCCGAACTGTCGGCGGTGTGGACCTGGGTCACGACATTGGGCCCAGCCTTGACGACGGTCACCGGAACGATCCGGTTGTTCTCGTCCCAGACCTGGGTCATGCCGAGCTTCTCGCCCAGGATGCCCTTAATCTGCTTAGCCATCTTCGGTGTGCCTCTCAGAGCTTGATCTCGATGTCGACACCAGCCGGCAGGTCGAGACGCATCAGCGAGTCAACCGTCTTCGGCGTGGGGTCGAGGATGTCGATCAGACGCTTGTGAGTGCGCATCTCGAAGTGCTCGCGCGAGTCCTTGTACTTGTGCGGCGAGCGGATGACGCAGTACACGTTCTTCTCAGTGGGCAGCGGCACCGGGCCCGCGACCTGCGCACCAGTGCGAATGACGGTCTCGACGATCTTCTTCGCCGAGGAGTCAATCACCTCGTGGTCGTAGGCCTTGAGCCGGATGCGGATCTTCTGTCCCGCCATGGCTACTCAGTAGTCCTTTGTGTCGTCTGTCGCTTCTACGGCCGGTTTCGTCCGGGTGGACTGTGTCCGGTGGCACCCCTGGATGGTTACCTCCGACCCACGCGGTCGGGCGTGTCGCACGTCCGCCTGCAAAAAATCCGGCACGAGGTCTCCCCCTTGCGGATTTCCCACTGGATCGGTGAGGTCTTGCACCCACCAGGCGCCGGATCGAGGCCCCGCCCACGCTTCCCGGAAGATTCCCGTACGTCCGCCCCGCAGCTGCCGCGGTGTCGACTTCACACCACTGCATTCACACATTTCACGTGAACACATGAACGGCCATCACGGGAACGACGAGTACATGGGACTCGCTTCCGGTCCTCCCGGCGGGAGGCGCGTAGCATCGGCACTCAACCGAGCAACTTGGACATACTGCCACATGGAGCAGCGACAAAGCCAATCGGGGCCGGTGAGGTCTCCCTCACCGGCCCCGATCGGGGTGGTCGCGCGCGCGGTCAGTTCTTCGGCGGCCGACCGCAGACCACGGTGTAGTCGCTACCGCTGTTGGCGCACCACAGCTTGTTCTCGTCCGGGCCGAAGGTGTACTCGGACAGCCCCATGTTGATCGGGTTGCACGCCTTCACGCCCTTGTACGGCGAGTACCTCGGGCAGTCTCCGTTGTCGAGCTGCTGGATGTGCGCCCGCCAGGCGTCCAGGCCCATGTCCTCGACGCCGGGGTTGGTGGACGGCATGAAGCGGTTGGCCGACCACGAGCCGCCCATCGTCGCGAACAGGGCGACGGCGCAGACCAGGCCGGCGGCCACCTGGGCCAGGGCGCGCGGCGAGATCCGGGCGGCCCGGGCCGGGCTGAGCGCCTCCAGGGTGCCGCGGACCCAGCCGAAGACGCGCTGGTAGGTCAGCATCACGCCCAGGACCGCCAGGACGATCAGGCAGTAGAAGATGATCCAGGTGGTTCGCGGGTAGAGCTGGACGGCCTGGTTGTGCTCCATGTGCGAGGCGAACCAGAAGCGCAGCAGCCAGGCACCCGCCAGGACGAAGCCGGCCGTCCGGACGATGATGTTGCGCAGCCCCAGCCCGACGCCGATCCCGACGCCGAGCAGCAGCAGCACGGCGAAGCCGCTCTGGCCGGCCAGCTCGCCGGACTCCGGCCAGTTGTGGTAGGTCAGCCCGCCGGAGCGGTCCGAGGCCCAGCCCAGGACGTACGCCGGGTCGATGTAGGTGTTGATGTACGCGTAGCGGTCCATGGTGGACGCGCCGAGGCGGGCCAGCTGGTAGAGCAGCGGCGCGCCGATCACCGCGGCGGTGGCGAGCATCACGCCGAGGAAGACCAGCGCGCGCGTGATCGCGGCGCGGCCGCGGCGCCACGGGAAGAGCATCAGACCCAGGATGAACGAGCCGGGCGCGGCCCAGAGGTACCAGCCGGAGTACCAGAGGAACATCACGCCGAAGGCGGCGCCGAAGCCCAGCCCGCGCAGTACCGCCGAACGGGTGGACAGCTCGTCGGCCCGGCGGATCTCCCGGAAGCAGGCGGCCAGCAGCGGCAGCAGCACCAGCATCGAGCCGTGGCTGTACGGGCGGATCGGGTCGAGGAAGACGATCGAGGTCGGGACCGCGACGGCCATCGCCCAGAACGGGCGCAGCAGCATCCGCCAGGAGAGGTAGGCCATCGGCCCGACCAGTGCGCTGAGGATGAGCTGGAGGTCCTTCAGCGCGTGGCCGACGCCGGGGATGCCGTTGTGGAAGAGCTTGGCCCAGACGGCCAGCAGGGCCGGGAACAGCGGCGGGTAGACACCCGGCAGCCCCTCGCCCCGCATCATGTCGTTGGCCATGCCCATGAGGTTGCCCGGGTCGCCCTCCTGGCCGCCCAGGCCCCACGGGGTGCCGTGCAGCGCGACGGCGATGCCGCCGGCCACCACACCCGTGGCCAGGCCCGCGAGCGCCGCGCAGACCAGCCGCTGGGCGATCTGGTAGTGGCGCAGGGTGCCCCGGTAGGCGAGGAAGAGCAGCGCCGCGAGCACCGGGATGCCGAGCAGGGCCGCGTACTGCTGGATCTTGGCGAGGCCGCTGACCTGCCCGACCCGACTGATCGGGTTGACGCTGATGTGCTGGCAGAGCGCCAGGAATCCGAGCGCCGCGACCACGCTGACCACGACCTCGGCCAGCGGGAGGAACCAGCGCTTCTCGGTCCACCGGGAGCGGCCGCCCGGGCGGGCGGCAGCCGAGTCACCGGACGACGCGGTGCCGTTCACTCCCTGGGGCGCCGCGGCGGGGCCACCGACGACGTCCGGGGCCAAATCCGTCATGTCAATTCGCTTCCGTGAAGCGGCAGGCTGCCGCGGGGTCGGGTCGGCTCGCCGGTGCGAGCGAAGTCGGCGGGCACCCACCGGCGCCCTCTGCCCAGGACGGCCGCCGTACCCGAACGACCCGCCCACGGGCGACACGCTAGCAAGACGCCCCGGTGCGCACCGGATCGATCACCAGGTGCACCCGGGGCGGTCGCTCACCGTGATCAGCTCCGGCCGGCCAGTGCGCGCTGCGGGGCAGCGGCCCGGCTGGCGGGCTCGATGGTCTTCAGGTGCTTGGGCATCCGGCGGATCATCGCGAGCAGCAGCACCAGGCCCGCGCGGGCCAGGTAGATGGTCGCCTTGATCGGGGAGGCGCTGGGCGTGCCGGTGGTCCGCTCGCGCATCGCCACCGGGACCTGCCGGATGACGAAGCCGCAGCGGGCGGCGCCGACCATGCTCTCGATGGTGTCGCCCAGGTACTCGACCGGGTACCACTGCGAGAAGAACTCGATCATCGGCTTGTTGCAGGCCTTGAAGCCCGAGGTGGTGTCGGTGAGGCGGGTGCGGGTGACCCGCGACAGCACCACGGACAGCAGCTTCATCGCCCAGCTGCGCGGGCCGCGCACCTTGTAGCTGCCCTGGCCGGCGAACCGGGCGCCGATGACCAGGTCGGCCTCCTGGAGCTTCTCCAGCAGGGCCGGCACGTACGCGGGGTCGTGCTGGCCGTCGGCGTCGCACTGGATGGCCACGTCGTAGTTGTGCAGGTGGGCGTAGCGGTAGCCGAACCGCATGGCGCCGCCGACCCCGAGGTTGTACGGCAGCTGCGCGACCCGGGAGCCGGCCGCGGCGGCCACGGCCGCGGTGTTGTCCACCGAGCCGTCGTCGACCACCAGGGTGTCGACACCGGGGAGCTTCTGCTGGATCTCGTGAAGGATCTTGGGCAGACCCTCGGCCTCGTTCCAGGCCGGGAGAATGATCAGTACCCGCTTGCCGTCGATCATGCCGTCACCCCGGAGTCCGTCGTCTTGCCGGCGTCGTTGCTGCTGCGTGCGATCGGGTAGCCGTGGTGCTCGGCCAGGTGGGCCCGCATCATGGCGACGTCCTCGGCCAGGGTCCGGGTCTCGGCCTCCAGCCGGGAGGCCTCCCAGCTCAGGTGCAGCGAGACCATCAGGACCAGGACGAAGCCCGCGAACAGCACCAGGCTCACGCCGGAGGCGATGCCGAGCCGACGCGCGGTCGAGTCCAGGATCGTCGGGAAGAAGCCGAGCGGCGCCACGACGACGCCGATCGCGAGCCAGATAGCCGCGTACTTCTCCCGCAGTTGCTGTCGGCGCAGCAACTCCAGGATGTAGACGAGCACCAGCACGCCGGTGATCGAAGTGATGACGGTGAGATGCACGACTGGAGGCGCCTTTCAGCGGCAGTGGCGTGGCCAAGGGTAATCACATATTAAAGGCGTGGCGTGAACGTACTGCCGCCGCCGGCTGTGCGGGACCCGACGAACGGGCGTCACGCCTCCGACGACTGGTGTGCCGCCAGGGGAGCCCGGTGTTCCGCCACGGGCCGGGCCGGGGCGGACAGCGAGCGGGCCAGCGCCCACAGCATGGCAGCAGCGCTGACCGCGGCACCAGCCAGGTAGGCGAGTTCGACCCGGGTGGCGATGTCCCCCGGGACCAGGGTGACGGCCACCAGCACCGCGGAACCGGCCAGCCAGGAGAGCAGCTGCCGCTGGTGGCGCCCGAGCGAGAGCAGCGCCTGGCCGAAGACGGTGGCCAGCATGTAGCAGAGCGTGCCGAGGGCCAGCCAGAGGAAGTCCACCGGGCCCAGCACGTCCTGCGCCTTGAAGAAGACCCGGATCGCCCAGGGGCCGAGGAAGACCGTCGGCAGCCCGGCGGCGGTGCTCATCAGCACCACGATGCCGCCGGTGCGCAGCAGCACCTTGCGGAACTCCGCGTGGTTGCCGGCCGCGGCGGCGCCGGAGAGCGAGGAGACCAGCGAGGCCTGGATCGCCGCGTAGGCGAAGAGCGGCACCCGGGCCAGCACCACGGCGTTCAGCAGCGCGGCGATCAGCGCCTTGGAGGACGGCGAGAGCAGGCCGACGCTGACCACGGCCGCGTTGACCATCAGCTGCGCCAGCAGCGTCGAACCGGTCAGCAGGCCGAGCCCGGTGACCAGGTCGCGCCAGGCCGGCGCCGGTCCGCCGCGCCGGTCCGCGAGAACGCCGCGCATCCCGATCGCCGAGGCGGCGAGCGGTGCCACCACCAGGATCAGCGCGAACGCGAACGCCGAGTGCGCGCCGAACAGCGGGATCAGCGCGGCGAGGCCGATCCGCAGGCCACCGTCGACGGCGAGCTGCAGGCCGTACGCGCCGAAGTTGCCCAGGCCGGCCAGCGCCCCGCGGGCCACCGAGCTCACGGCCAGGCCGACCAGGGCGCCGCCCAGACCGGCCACCAGGCCGAGGTCGCCGGAGAAGAAGCGGTCCGCGATCGGGCGGGCGGCGGCCGCGATCACGGCCAGCACCGTCACCAGCACCCCGGCGGCGACCAGCAGGACCCGCCGGACCGCCGGACCGGGGCCGTGGCCGGCCACGTCGCGGGCGGCCACCAGGCGGGTCAGCTCCAGCTCGACCGGGGAGAACAGCCCGTACCCGACGGACATGACCACGGTCCAGAGCATCGAGACGCCGGCGACCTGGGTGGTGTCCAAGCTGTGCCCGGCGAGTGCCAGGAAGATGTACGAGGAGACACCGAGGACCACGGTGCCCCCCGCGACGAGCCGCACACCCGGGGGCAGCGCCCCCAGCAGCTTGGCCACCGGGTTCGTCATCGCAGGGTGGCCTTGGCCTTCAGCGGCTCCCACCAGGCACGGTTCTCGCGGTACCAGGCGATGGTGGCGGCCAGGCCGTCCTCGAAGCGGACCTGCGGGCGGTAGCCGAGCTCCTCGCTGATCTTGGTGATGTCCAGCGAGTAGCGCAGGTCGTGGCCCTTGCGGTCGGCGACCGGCTCGACCATCGACCAGTCGGCGCCGGCGGCCTGCAGCAGCAGCTCGGTGAGCTCCTTGTTGGTGATCTCGGTTCCGCCGCCGATGTTGTAGACCTCGCCGGAGCGGCCCTTGCGCATGGCCAGCTCGATGCCGCGGCAGTGGTCCGAGACGTGCAGCCAGTCACGGATGTTGCCACCGGTGCCGTACAGCGGCACCTTCCTGCCGTCCAGCAGGTTGGTGGTGAACAGCGGGATGACCTTCTCCGGGAACTGGTAGTGCCCGTAGTTGTTGGAGCAGCGGGTGACCACCACGTCCATGCCGTGGGTGCGGTGGTAGGCGAGCGCGAGCAGGTCGGAGCCGGCCTTGGAGGCCGAGTACGGGGAGTTGGGCGCCAGCGGCCACTCCTCGGTCCAGGAGCCCTCGGAGATGGAGCCGTAGACCTCGTCGGTGGAGACGTGGACGAAGCGGCCGACACCGTGCTTCTTGGCCGAGTCCAGCAGGACCTGGGTACCCAGGACGTTGGTCACCACGAACGGGCCGGCGCCCTCGATGGAGCGGTCCACGTGCGACTCGGCCGCGAAGTGGACGACCACGTCGTGCCCGGGCATGACCTGGTCGACGGCCTGCTCGTCGCAGATGTCGCCGCGGACGAAGGAGTAGCCGCTGTGACCGGCGACGGGCGCCAGGTTGGCCTCGACGCCCGAGTAGGTGAGCTTGTCGAAGACGGTGATCTGATCCGTTGCGTCGGCGCCGAGCAGCTGCCGGACGAACTCTGAACCGATGAAGCCGGCGCCGCCGGTGACGAGGATGCGCATAGTGCGGGCAGTCTACCGGTGTGCCCCGGGGCCATCGCCCCGGGTCAGCGGCGGGCTCCGAACCTCACATAAGCTGCGCGCATGCGTGGAATCCTCTTGGCGGGCGGCACCGGGTCACGACTGTGGCCGCTGACCCGAGCAGTCTCGAAGCAGCTCCTCCCCGTCTTCGACAAGCCGATGATCTACTACCCGCTGTCGACCCTGGTCATGGCCGGTATCAGCGAGATCCTGATCATTACCACCCCCCAGGACCAGGAGCAGTTCCAGCGCCTGCTCGGCGACGGCTCCCAGTTCGGCCTCAAGCTGGAGTACGCCGTCCAGGAGAAGCCGGAGGGCATCGCCCAGGCCTTCGTGCTGGGCGCCGACTTCATCGGTGACGAGCCCGTCGCCCTGATCCTCGGCGACAACATCTTCCACGGCAGCGGCCTCGGCACCCGGCTCGCGCAGCGCACCGCGCCCCAGGGCGGCATGGTCTTCGCCTACCCGGTCGCCGACCCGACCGCGTACGGCGTGGTGGAGTTCGACGACAACGGCCAGGTCATCTCCATCGAGGAGAAGCCCACGCAGCCGAAGTCGCGCTACGCGGTGCCCGGCCTGTACTTCTACGACAACCGCGTGGTCAAGATCGCGGCCGGCCTCAGCCCGAGCGCGCGCGGCGAGCTGGAGATCACCGCGGTCAACGAGGAGTACCTCAAGACCGGTGAGCTGCACGTGACCATCCTCGACCGCGGCACCGCCTGGCTCGACACCGGCACGTTCGTCTCGATGGTGCAGGCCTCCGAGTTCGTCCGCGTCATCGAGGAGCGCCAGGGCTTCAAGATCGGCTGCATCGAGGAGGCCGCCTGGCGGGCCGGCCTGATCGACGCCGGGCAGCTGCGCGAGCTGGCCGAGCCGCTGCGCAAGAGCGGCTACGGCGACTACCTGATCGCGCTGCTCGACGAGGAGGCGGCCCGGTGAAGTTCCGTGAGCTCTCGATCCCCGGCGCCTTCGAGGTCACCCCGCAGCAGCACGGCGACCCGCGCGGCCTGTTCATGGAGTGGTACCGCTTCGACCGGCTCGAAGAGGTGGTCGGCCACCCGCTGAAGTTCGCCCAGGGCAACCTGTCGGTGTCCGCGAAGAACGTCGTGCGCGGCATCCACTTCGCCGACGTCCCGCCCGGCCAGGCCAAGTACGTCAGCTGCGTGCGCGGCGCCGTGCTCGACGTGGTCGTGGACCTGCGGGTCGGCTCCCCCGCCTTCGGCCGCTGGGAGTTCGTCCGGCTGGACGACGCGGACCGCCGGTCGGTCTACATCCCCGAGGGCGTCGGCCACGGCTTCTGCGCGCTGACCGACGACGCCACGCTGTCGTACGTCTGCTCGGAGACCTACAACCCGACCGGTGAGCACGCGGTGCACCCGCTCGACCCGGACCTCGGGATCGAGTGGCCCACCGACGCCCCGCAGCTGTCCGCCCGGGACGACGCCGCGCCGTCGCTGGCCGAGGCGCTCGCCACCGGTCTGCTGCCGGACTACGAGAAGTGCGTCGCCTTCACCGAGAGCCTGCGCACCCGCTGAACCGCCCGATGCCCGGGCCCGCCGCCCTCCGGCGCGGGCCCGGGCATCGTCGCGTGCGCGGCGGGCGGCCCGGCGGGGGCCGCCGACGGGCTCAGTATGATGGGCCCGCCGCGGGGTCCTCACCCCGCTCCCGGCCCCGACTCAGACCAGCGGATGTGCCCTCCACCATGACCACTCTGGAAATCCTGCTCCCGTACTACGGCGACGTCGCGCTGATGCAGGCCGCGGTCCGCAGCGTGCTGGCGCAGAGCGATCCCGACTGGCGGCTGACCGTCGTCGACGACGGCCGGGAGCCCGGCGTCCCGGAGTGGTTCGCCGAACTCGACGACCCGCGGGTGCGGTACTTCCGCAACGAGCAGAACCTCGGCGTCACCGGCAACTACCGCAAGTGCCTGGGCATGGCCGAGCACGAGTACATGATGTTCATGGGCACCGACGACATCATGCTGCCCAACTACGTCGCCACCATCCGGTCGATCCTGGCCCAGTACCCCGGCGTCGCGATGATCCAGCCGGGCGTCCAGGTGATCGACGGCGACGGGAACCCCAGCAGCTCGCTCGCCGACGAGGCCAAGCGCCGGATCTACGCGCCCAAGCAGCAGGGCCGCACCCTGCGCGGCGGCGAGGACCTCGCGGTCAGCCTGCTCAAGGGCAACTGGCTGTACTTCCCGTCGATCTGCTGGCGCACCGAGGCCGTACGGACCACCGGCTTCCGCGACAACCTGGAGATCATCCAGGACCTCGCCCTCGTCATCGACCTGCTGCAGTGCGGCGAGCACATGGTCGTCGACGACGTCCGGGCCTTCCAGTACCGCCGGCACGCCGTCAGCATCTCCTCGAAGTCCGCCTACAGCGGCACCCGCTTCGCCGAGGCCCGCCGGTACTTCCTGGACGCCGCCGACCGCCTGGACGCGCACGGCTGGCCGCGGGCCGCCAAGGCCTCCCGGATGCACCTCTCGGCCCGGATCCACGCCCTCACCCTGGTCCCGGGCGCGATGCGCGCCGGCCAGTGGGACGGCGCGAAGGCCCTGCTGCGCAACGCCACCAGCACCGCCGCCCGCCCCCGCTGACCCAGCCCGCCAACGCCCCAGGCCCATCACCGTCCCAGGGAGTCACCCCATGACCGCACCGCACCCGGCCCCCGCCCGGGTCGCCGTCCTCGGCGGCACCGGCTTCATCGGCCGCGTGCTCGGCGCCCGCCTGCTGGAGCAGGGCGCCGAGGTCGTCAGCCTCGCCCGCAAGGCCCCGGCGGTGCCGGCGCCCGGCCGGTTCGTCGCCTTCGACATCTCCTCCGACGCCGCCGCCGACCTCACCGCGCTGCTCGACCGCGAGCGGATCGACACGGTCGTCAACGCGGCCGGCGGCATGTGGGGCCTGAACGACGAGCAGATGTACCAGGCCAACGTGGTCCTGGTGGACCGGCTGATCGAGGCCGTCTCCGCGATGGCCTCCCCCGCCCGGCTGGTCCACCTCGGCACCGTGCACGAGTACGGCATGGCGCCGGTCGGCACCAGCCAGCGCGAGAGCGACCCCGCCGCCCCGGTGATGGAGTACGGCAAGCTGAAGCTCGCCGCCACCGAGGCCGTGGTGCGGGCCGTCGAGGCCGGCCGGCTGGACGCGGTGTCGCTGCGGCTCGGCAACGTGGTCGGCGCCGGCCAGCCCGGTCACAGCCTGCTCGGTGTGATGGCCGCCAAGCTGGACGCCGCCCGCCTGGCCGGCGAGACCGCCCGGCTCTCGCTCCAGCCGCTCACCGCCCAGCGCGACTTCGTCGACCTCACCGACACCCTGGACGCGGTGCTCCTCGCCGCCGTCCGGCGTGACGTCCCGCCGGTGGTCAACATCGGCACCGGCGCCGCGTCCTCGGCCCGGCTGCTGGTCGAGCTGCTGATCGAGGAGAGCGGGGTGCCCACCGAGATCACCGAGGTCCCCGCGCCGGACGGCACCGGCCCGGAGACCGAGTGGCAGCGGCTCGACATCACCGTCGCCCGCGAGCAGCTCGGCTGGGAGCCCCGGCGCACCCTGCGCGAGGCCGTCCGGGAGCTCTGGGAGGCCCAGATCGCCGCGCCGCGGGCCTAGGCGCGGATCGCCGCGCCGCGGGCGTGGGCCCCGGCCCGCGCCCGCGCCCGACGAACACCGCACGCCATGACGTGGCGGCGTCCGCGACGACCGCGGCCGCCGCCCGGCCGAACCAGTGGGGGGGGAGCCATCAGCCGACCAACGGTGCTCCGCCCGCGCGGCACGCTCGCGCCGCTCCTCCACGGCCGGGCCAACGGGCTCGGCGCACTGCGGCTCCTGCTGGCCGCCACCGTCGTCGTCTCGCACGTCTTCCCCCTCGGCTGGGGACGCCCCGATCCGCTCTGGCGCTGGAGCGGCGGGCAGACCGACCTCGGCAAGGCCGCCGTCCTCGGGTTCTTCGCGCTCTCCGGCTTCGTGATCACCGAGAGCGCCCGGCGCCTCCCGCCCGGCCGCTTCGTCTGGCACCGGGCGCTGCGCATCGTGCCCGGCCTCTGCGGATCGCTGCTGTTCTCGGCCCTCGTCCTGATGCCCGCCCTCTACTGGTGGCAGCACGGCACGCTGGGCGGCTTCTGGAGCCGACCGGACGGCCCGCTGAGCTATCTGACCACTCTCGGGAGCGACACCCCCACCACGGGCTGGGACGTCTCGGGCGTGATCGCCGGGGGCGTCCGCGCCGGTACCAACTTCGACGGGAGCCTCAACGGCGCCCTCTGGTCGCTGAAGTACGAGCTGCTCTGCTACCTGGTGGCCGGGCTGCTGGCCGCTCTCGGGCTGTTGCGCCGACGGACGCCGGTCACCGCGGCGGCGCTCGCGCTCTGGCTGCTGATCGCCGCCGGCGCCGCGGACCTCCCGGCCGGGGTGCCGCCGGCCGGCGGCCCCGGGGTCACCCTGCCGCCGCTGGGCCAGGTCACCTTCCACCTCGCCGCCAACCTCGGCCTCGCCTTCCTGCTCGGCGGCGCGCTGCGGCTCCACGCCGAGCGGGTCCGGGTGGACGACACCCTGGCTCTGGCCGCCGCCCTCGTCGCGGCCGGCTCGGCCCGCTGGGGCGGCTTCGCGGAGCTCGGCCTCCCCGCGCTGGTCTACCTGCTGTTCTGGGCCGCGGCCGTCCTGCCCCGCCGCTGGCGGGCGGTCGGCAGCCGCCGCGACTACTCGTACGGCGTGTACATCTTCGGCTTCCCGGTCGAGCAGGCGCTGGCACTGGTCGGCGGAGCGCGCTTCGGCCCGCTCGGCTTCCTGGTCGGCGCCCTCGGCGCGACCGGGGTGCTGGCGGCGCTCTCCTGGCACCTCGTCGAGGCGCCCGCGCTGCGGCTGCGCTCCTGGACCCCGGGCCGGCGGCGGGCGGCCGACGGGCGGGAACCCCGACCGGGCCCGCAGCCGGCGCAGCGGCCGAAGCCGCCCGAGGTCACTTCTTCCTGAAGACCCAGACCTTCATCAGCAGGAACCGGACCACGGTGGCCAGACCGTTCGCGACGATCAGCCCGGCCACCTCGACGGCCTTCGAGGCGTCCGGCGCGGCCAGGTCGAGCAGGGCCAGCGCACCGGCGCTCAGCCCGAGGCCGATGAGGAAGGCCACCGCGCCCTGCAGCTGGTGCCGCAGCGCGCCCTCGCTGCCGGTGATGCCGAAGGTGAACCGGCGGTTGGCGGCCGTGTTGGCCACCGCGCTGATCGCCAGCGCGAGGAAGTTGGCCACCTGGGGGTCGACGAAGCGCCGGGCCACCACGTAGAGCACCAGGTAGAAGAGGGTGCTCAGGACCCCGATCACCAGGAAGGACGGGAGTTGGCGCTTGGCCGTCCCGCTGCCGGGGGCCTGCGGGCCCTGGTCGGCCGACGGCACTGCGGCCGCTTCGGTCGACCGGTCGATGGAAACCATGTCAGCACCCATGTGATCGGTTCGTCGGGTCAGGAAATCTCGTACACGGCCATCCGGCCGTTGTCGAAGACCGGCTTGGCGAGGGTCTTCAGGTCCGGGGACTCGGGTGCCACCTTGCGGTTGACCACCACGTAGCGGACGTGGTGCCGCTCCCGCAGCTGGTCGAGGATACCGGCCGTCGGACGGTAGACGGCGTCCTCGTTGAGCTGGAGCAGCGGCTGGTCCCAGAAGGAGCCGGACTTCTCCGACATCAGCCGCGGCGAGTAGGCCCAGCCCTCCACCAGCACCGAGCGCTCGGAGTAGCCGCTCAGGTAGAAGGACAGCGAGTTCCAGCAGTTCGCCCCGGGGACGGCGTAGTCGTTCTCCGAACGGCAGTGGCCGTTGGTGACCAGCACGTCGGTCGGGTCACTGTGCGCGCGGACCCAGCGGGCGGCCTCGACCTGGCTGGCGGGCAGCGGCCACGCGCCGTCCCACGGGACCTGCCGGGACTGCTGGACGTCGAGCAGCAGCGCGGGCGCGCCGGCCGCGAGCGCCGCGGTCAGCAGGACCACCCCGCCCCGGCCGCGCAGGGCCGGCAGCGCCCGGCCGGCCGCCCACCAGAGCACGCCGCAGACCGCGGCGACGCCGGCCAGCGCCGCCGCCGCGGCCAGCGCCGGGACGAGCGGGGTGTAGGACGCGGTGCCCTTGGCGTCGCCGACCGCCTTGAGCGCGAAGGTCGCCCAGTCGACCGCGTAGTGGTAGATGCCGTAGGTGAGCAGGAGGACGAAGGCCACCGTGCCGGCCGCGAGCGCGACCTTGCCCCGGGTGGGCAGCGCGGCGCGCTCGAAGACCTCGCAGTAGCCCCAGGCCGAGAGCAGCACCCCGAAGGAGAGACCGGCGAGGGTGAAGTAGCTGGCGTTGAAGCCGTTGACCACCAGGTAGACGGCCGGACCGGCGAGCGCCCCGCCGAGCAGGAACCACTGGGTCTGCTCCAGGCGGAGCCGGCGTCGCCACAGCAGCGGGATCATGCCGACCATCCGGAGCTGGTGGTTCAGCAGGAACGCGACCAGCGTGGCGGCGACGACCACGCTCTGGGTCACCGCCGTCCGGGTCTGCTGCGGATCCGCCCAGTACTTCTCGATGTTGCCGAAGGGCACCACTTCGAGGCCGTAGCTCTCGAAGCGGAACAGCACGGCGGTGGCGAAGACCTGCGCACCGGCGACGACCGCGCCGAGGCCGACGATGGTCCACGGGATGCGCCGCGTCCCGATCAGCACCATCACGCCCGCGAAGGCCAGCGCGGCCAGCGTCACCGGCAGCGAACTCGCCTTGGCCGCGCTGGAGGCCACCGCGAACAGCGCGGTGAGCACGAACGCGCCCCGGCCGAACGCCGGGATCCGGCCGGCCCGGCCCTCGTCGCCGGGTTCCCCGGCAGCGCGCTCCCCCTCGCCGCGCTCCCCGGCGCCGCGTCCGCGCAGGGCGTCGCCGACCACGCCGATCAGGGCCATCAGCAGCGGCTGGCTGTACGTCAGGGAGAGGCTCGCCCAGGACATCAGCGGCACCGCCGGGGCGCCGAAGGTCCAGTGGCCGACGTTGTTGGGGTAGATCGCGTTGAACTCGCCCACGGCGAAGATCAGCAGGGCGGCGACCGGTCCGGCCCACGGCCGGCCGGTCAGCCGGTGCGCCACCACGGCGGTGATCACCATGGCCAGCGCGGCCAGCGCCGGCACCATCAGCCGCATCTGGACGACGGACAGGTCGATGTGGCCGACCAGGTCGGTCATCGCCATGTGGACGAAGGTGAACCAGTGGTAGTGCAGCGGCTCGCCGGCGGCCTGCGGGAAGGTCAGCGGGAAGTTGTGCTTGGCGTTCCCGGCCAGCGACAGCAGGTACGGCAGGTCGATGTACTGCCGGGTGGTCTCGCTGTCCGGCACGATCGGGTTCCGGCTGAGCACCGCGCCGTACATGTAGGCGCTGGTGAACGCGACCGTTCCGGCGACCGACCAGGACCAGCCGGCCGACATCCGGCGGTAGCCGCGCGGTCGCCAGTGCCGCCGCAGCCGGGGTACGGCGGCGAACGGGATCACGACCGCCAGCGGCCAGGCGGTGGCCACCGACTGCAGGCCGAGGCCGACCAGGACCGCCCAGGCCGCCAGCTCCAGCACCAGACCGACCACGGCGCCGAAGGCGAGGTCCTCCACCAGCGTGTGCGGACGGCGCCGCAGCAGGCGGAAGACCAGCGTGCCCGGGAGCATGACGCCCCACAGCACGTAGAAGGTGTAGCGCGCGACGTCACTGACCGAGGTGTCGGCGGCCAGCAGCAGGACGACCAGGAAGAGGTAGGCCGCGGCCGCGGGGAGGAAGGCCGTCAGCCGGGCCCGGAGGCCGAGCGGGGCACCGTCGGCGTCCGGCACGGAACTGCCGGTCCGCCGCCCGGCGGAGCCGGTCGGCGTGCCCAGGGCGGGCGCGGTGCTGTCGGTAGTGCCCATCGCTCTTCTTCTCCTGCGGGCTGTGCGTCGGCTTCCTGGCACGAGGTCCGTCCCGCGGCGGCCGGCGCCGCGGGACGGACCGGGGGGTCACACCGCGTACTCGGAGACCTTCACCGTCTTCGCGTCGCTGTCCTCGGCCGAGTCGTAGCCCACGAAGTAGGCCGGCCGGGCCTGCGCCGCCGAGTAGATCCGGCCGACGTACTCGCCGAGCAGGCCGATGCAGACCAGCTGGACGGCGCCGAGGAAGAGCATGCCGATGAACAGCGAGGACCACCCGGGCACGGTCTTGCCGAGCGCGTACTCGACCGTGGTGTAGATCCCCAGGCAGAAGCAGAGCACGAAGCTCAGCAGGCCGAGCCAGGTGGCGAGCCGCAGCGGGCTGGCGGAGAAGTTGGTGATGCTGTCGATCGCCAGGCGGACCATCTTGGACAGCGGGTAGTGCGTGCTGCCCGCGACCCGCTCCTCGCGGACGTAGACGACCTCGCCGCTGGGGAAGCCCAGCCACGGCACCAGCAGGCGGTAGACCGGCTGGTGCTCGGGCATCGCCTTGAGCGCGTCCACGGCGGCCCGGCTGAGCAGGCGGAAGTCACCGGCCTGGTTCGGCATCTTCTTGCCGACGAGCTTGCGCATCAGCCAGTAGTAGGCGCCGGCGGTCCGCCGCTTGAAGAAGGTGTCGGTGCCGCGGTCGCCGCGCACGCCGTAGACGATGTCGAGGTTCTTCTCGCGGGCGAGCGCGAGCATCTCGGTGATCTTCTCCGGCGGGTCCTGCAGGTCGGCGTCGATCGAGACGACGTAGTCGCCGTAGGCGCGGTGGATACCGGCGGTCAGCGCCGCCTGGTGACCGGAGTTGCGCGCGAAGCGGACGATCCGGAACTCCGGCCAGTCCTGGTGGATCTTCTGCATGATCGCCGGGGTGGCGTCGGTGCTGCCGTCGTCGATACCGACGACCTCGTAGTCGACCCCCAGCTCGTCCAGGATCGGACGCAGGCGCTGGACCGTCAGCGGCAGGGCTTCCTGCTCGTTGTAGATCGGCATCACGACCGACAACAGCGGCGCCGGCCGGGAGGCCACCTGCTCTGCCGATACAGCTGCGGTGTACATCAGTTGTCGCCTGTCCCTATGTCTTTGAGAACGATCGATCGCTGCCGGAGAGCGGCCGGGTGGCCCGGACGACCGAGCTGGTGGATGCGAAGGAGAGGTGCGGGGCCGGAGCCGGCCCCGTGGTGGCGGCCAGGCTAGCAGCAGGATTTTGCGATTGCATGAATGCTTCTTGAGGTCTCGTATGCACGCGACCCTCATGCGTGGTCAGTGCTTCACCGGGGCGGATTCGTCCGAGACCTTGCGCAGGGTCGCCATCGAACGGTCCAACGCGTTCTTCAGGATCTTCGACACCGGCCGCTCGACCAAGCGGTGGATCAGCCACGCGCCGATCATCACCGTCACCAGGGTCGTCCCGAGGGCCGCCCGGACGCCGAAGTCCTTGGTCAGCAGGAAGTGGATCAGCGTCCAGCCGATCTCCTGGTGGATCAGGTACAGCGGGTAGGTCAGCGCGCCGGCGACCGTCAGCCACTTCCACTGCACCCAGTCGAACAGACCCAGCGCGGCACCCAGCACCAGGGCGAAGGCCGCCGTCACCACACCGGCCATCACGTTCCACGAAAGGGGGTGGCCGAGCACGTTGACGTAGACCTCCTGGATGGATCCCAGGCGGGTCAGCGCGAGGATCCAGGAGAATCCGACGATTCCCCAGAGCAGCAGGTTCTGACCGAAGCGGTACATCAGGAACATGCCGACACCGGCGATGAAGAACGGCGACTCGTTCGGCATCGCGAGCGTGGTCAGCAGCGGTATCTGCGCCTGCGGGGCGAGCACCGCGAGAATCGTCCAGATCCCGCAGAAGGCCACCACCTTGCGGTAGGTGAGGCCGGTCGCCACGACGATGGCGAAGAGCAGGTAGAACCGCATCTCCACCCAGAGCGTCCAGTAGACGCCGTCGACGTGCCGCATCCCGAGCGGGGTCTGGAGCATGGTCAGGTTGCCGAGGATGGTGCTGGCGTTGAGCCCGTCACCGGCGCCCAACCGGGCGAAGTTCTTGAAGTTCAGCACCACCAGACTGGTGAGCGCGATGCCCGCCCAGTACCCGGGGTACAGCCGGACGACCCGGGAGACGAAGAACTCACCCGGACGCTTCCCCCAGCAGCTCATGCAGATCACGAAGCCGCTGATGACGAAGAACAGCTCCACCCCCAGCCAGCCGTAGGCCGCCATCCGGTTGACCGTCGGCAGCACCTCCTTCGGCGTGACGCCCTGCCAGACCCCGGAGATGCCCACGTAGGCCGTCCAGTGGAAGGAGAGCACGCTCAGGGCCGCGAACAGACGCATCCCGTCGAGCGCGTACAGCCGGGGGCGCTTGACGCGCCCGTCCGGCGAGCGGTCCGCGCGGGTGGCAGAACGGCGCCGAAGAAGCGAGGGCTTCGTGAGAAGGGGGGCAGAGGTCATTCCGGAGCGCTTTCAGCGAGTGGGGCGGAGAACCTCGGTCAGCCTCGCCCTGGCGACGGCTGCGGGTGGCTCAGTCTATCCGCAGCCCGATTCCCCTACGCACATCACCCCCGCGCCCTCACCCCGACACGCCGTCGGGCCCCGCACACCGAGGTGTGCGGGGCCCGACGGACATCACCTGTGTGACACAGGCAGGTCAAGAGCCTCGATTACTTGAGGATCTTGGTGACCTGGCCGGCGCCGACGGTGCGGCCACCCTCACGGATGGCGAACTTCAGGCCCTCCTCCATGGCGATCGGCTGGATCAGCACGACCGTCATGGCGGTGTTGTCGCCCGGCATGACCATCTCGGTGCCCTCGGGGAGGGTCACGACGCCGGTCACGTCCGTGGTACGGAAGTAGAACTGCGGGCGGTAGTTGTTGAAGAACGGGGTGTGACGGCCACCCTCGTCCTTCGACAGGATGTAGGACTGGGCCTCGAACTCGGTGTGCGGGGTGACCGAACCGGGCTTGATGATGACCTGGCCGCGCTCGACGTCCTCGCGCTTGATGCCACGGAGGAGCAGACCGACGTTCTCACCGGCCTGGCCCTCGTCGAGCAGCTTGCGGAACATCTCGATACCGGTGACCGTGGTGGTGGTCTTGGTCTCCTTGATGCCGATGATGTCGACAGTCTCGTTGACCTTGAGGATGCCACGCTCGATACGACCGGTGACGACGGTGCCACGACCGGTGATCGTGAAGACGTCCTCGATCGGCATGAGGAACGGGAGGTCGACCTCACGGGCCGGGGTCGGGATCGACTCGTCGACCGCGTGCATCAGGCCGAGGAGCTTCTCGCCCCACTCCTTGTCGCCCTCCAGCGCCTTCAGCGCGGAGACGCGGACGACCGGCAGGTCGTCGCCCGGGAACTCGTACTCGGAGAGGAGCTCACGGACCTCGAGCTCGACGAGCTCCAGGATCTCCTCGTCGTCCACCATGTCGGCCTTGTTCAGGGCGACGACGATGTAGGGGACGCCGACCTGGCGGGCCAGGAGGACGTGCTCCTTGGTCTGCGGCATCGGGCCGTCGGTGGCGGCGACGACGAGGATCGCACCGTCCATCTGGGCCGCACCGGTGATCATGTTCTTGATGTAGTCCGCGTGACCCGGGCAGTCGACGTGGGCGTAGTGACGCGCCTCGGTCTGGTACTCGACGTGCGCGATCGAGATGGTGATACCGCGCTGCCGCTCCTCCGGCGCCTTGTCGATCTGGTCGAACGGCGTGAAGGGGTTGATGTCCGGGTACGCGTCGTGCAGCACCTTGGTGATCGCCGCGGTAAGAGTGGTCTTACCGTGGTCGATGTGACCGATGGTGCCGATGTTGACGTGGGGCTTCGTCCGCTCGAACTTCGCCTTCGCCACTGCAGTCCTCCTGAGGACAGTTCTGTACGCCGTGCTGACGTCAGTTGGTCTTTGATCGGGTTGGGTACGGGGCGCCCGGGAGCACCCCCCACCGTCCCGCGGGTGGGGGCGGAGGCCCCGGGAGAATCCGGTGGGATTCTCCCGGGTCGCCTCCTAATAGCCTAAGGGTTCGCAATCGTCCCGTATGTCGGGATGTCCTGCGGCCTCGGGTAGGGACTCGGCTCGCGCCGGTCCTTACTCGCCCTTGGCCTTGGCGATGATGTCGTCCGCCACGTTCCGCGGAACCTCGGCGTACGAGTCGAACTGCATCGAGTAGCTCGCGCGACCAGAGGTCTTGCTGCGCAGGTCACCGACGTAGCCGAACATCTCGGAGAGGGGCACCAGCGCCGAAACGACGCGGGCGCCGTAACGCTCGTCCATGGACCGGATCTGGCCACGGCGAGAGTTGATGTCGCCGATCACATCGCCCATGTAGTCCTCGGGCGTGGTGACCTCGACGGCCATCATCGGCTCAAGCAGGGCCGGGGACGCCTTGCGAGCGCCCTCCTTGAAGGCCATCGAGCCGGCGATCTTGAACGCGAGCTCGGAGGAGTCGACGTCGTGCGAGGCACCGTCGAGCAGCGTCACGCGGACACCCTGCAGCGGGTAGCCGGCGAGCACGCCGAACTCCATGGCCTCCTGGCAACCGGCGTCGACCGAAGGGATGTACTCCTTCGGCACGCGGCCACCGGTGACCTTGTTGACGAACTCGTAGCCCTCGCCGGACTCGATCGGCTCGATCGCGATCTGGATCTTCGCGAACTGGCCGGAGCCACCGGTCTGCTTCTTGTGCGTGAAGTCGATGCGCTCGACGGCCTTGCGGATCGTCTCGCGGTACGCGACCTGCGGCTTGCCGACGTTGGCCTCGACCTTGAACTCACGCTTCATACGGTCGACCAGCACCTCAAGGTGCAGCTCGCCCATACCCGCGATGATGGTCTGGCCGGTCTCTTCGTCGGTGTTGACCTGGAAGGACGGGTCCTCCTCGGCCAGCCGCTGGATGGCGGTACCGAGCCGCTCCTGGTCGCCCTTGGACTTCGGCTCGATCGCGACGCGGATGACCGGGGCCGGGAAGTCCATGGACTCCAGGATGACCGGGTGCTTCTCGTCGCTCAGGGTCTCGCCGGTGGTGGTCTGCTTGAGACCCATGACGGCGACGATGTCGCCGGCGCCCACCGAGTCGATCTCCTCACGCTTGTTCGCGTGCATGCGGTAGATCTTGCCGATCCGCTCCTTGCGGCCCTTCACCGCGTTGAGGACGGCGGTGCCGGCCTCAAGGCGCCCGGAGTAGATCCGGACGAAGGTGAGCTTGCCCAGGTGCGGGTCGGACATGATCTTGAACGCGAGAGCCGCGAGCGGCTCCTCGTCCGACGCCTTGCGGGAGATCTTGACCGTGTCGTCGCCGGGCTTGGTGCCCTCGATGGACTCGATGTCCAGCGGCGACGGCAGGTAGTTCACGACCGCGTCGAGCAGGGGCTGAACGCCCTTGTTCTTGAAGGCGGTACCGCAGAAGATCGGCGTGAAGTCCGAGTTCAGCGTGCCCTTGCGGATCGCGGCGATCAGCAGCTCCTCGGGGACGGCCTCGCCCTCCATGGCGAGCTCCATCACCTCGTCGCTGACGTTCGAGACGGTGTCCAGCAGCTTCTCGCGGTACTCCGCGGCCTGGTCGGCCAGATCGGCCGGGATGTCGACGATGTCGTACATCTCGCCCTTGGCGGCCTCGGCCGTCCAGACCAGCGCCTTCATGCGGACCAGGTCGACGACGCCCTGGAAGTCCGCCTCGGCACCGATCGGGAGCTGCATCACCAGCGGGGTCGCGCCGAGGCGCTCCACGATGGTGTCGACGCAGAAGAAGAAGTTCGCGCCCGTGCGGTCCAGCTTGTTGATGAAGCAGATGCGCGGGACGCCGTAGCGGTCAGCCTGCCGCCACACGGTCTCGGACTGGGGCTCGACACCGGCGACACCGTCGAACACCGTGACGGCACCGTCGAGGACGCGCAGCGAACGCTCCACCTCGACGGTGAAGTCGACGTGACCCGGGGTGTCGATGATGTTGATGGTGTTGTCAACGCCGTCGAGCGTCCAGTGACAGGTCGTCGCGGCCGACGTGATCGTGATGCCGCGCTCCTGCTCCTGCTCCATCCAGTCCATGGTGGCAGCGCCATCGTGGACCTCACCGATCTTGTACGAGACACCGGTGTAGAACAGGATCCGCTCGGTGGTGGTGGTCTTGCCCGCGTCGATGTGCGCCATGATCCCGATGTTGCGGACCCTGGCGAGGTCAAGGGAGGTTGCAGCCATGGTGGCTCGTTCTCTCTCTGTCTAGTGACGGGGTTGGGACTACCAGCGGTAGTGCGCGAAGGCCTTGTTGGACTCGGCCATCTTGTGGGTGTCCTCGCGACGCTTCACGGAAGCGCCCAGGCCGTTGCTGGCGTCGAGGATCTCGTTCATCAGGCGCTCGGTCATGGTCTTCTCGCGACGGGCGCGGGAGTAACCGACCATCCAGCGCAGCGCCAGGGTGCTGGCGCGGCCCGGACGGACCTCGACCGGAACCTGGTAGGTCGCGCCACCGACACGGCGGGACTTGACCTCAAGGGCCGGCTTGACGTTCTCCAGCGCGCGCTTCAGCGCCACGACCGGGTCCGAGCCGGTCTTCTCACGGACGCCCTCAAGGGCGCCGTAGACGATCCGCTCGGCGGTGGAACGCTTGCCGTGCAGCAGGATCTTGTTGACCAGCTGAGTGACGACCGGGGAGCCGTAAACCGGGTCGATGATGACCGGGCGCTTCGGGGCGGGGCCCTTACGAGGCATTCTTACTTCTCCTTCTTGGCGCCGTAGCGGCTGCGAGCCTGCTTGCGGTTCTTGACACCCTGGGTGTCGAGCGAACCGCGGATGATCTTGTAGCGGACACCAGGAAGGTCCTTCACACGACCACCGCGCACCAGCACGATGGAGTGCTCCTGCAGGTTGTGGCCCTCGCCCGGAATGTAAGCGGTGACCTCGATCCCGCTGGTGAGGCGCACACGGGCGACCTTACGAAGCGCCGAGTTCGGCTTCTTCGGGGTGGTCGTGTACACACGCGTGCAGACGCCGCGACGCTGGGGCGAGCCCTTCAGCGCGGGAGTCTTGTTCTTCTCGACCTTGTCCTGCCGGCCCTTTCGGACCAGCTGCTGGATCGTAGGCACCGTTTCTCCGTTTTCTGTGTGCCAAGGCTTGGTGAAACTAACCTGCGGTGTCTCCATCACACACAACCCCGTGGTCGACCCACGCGGTCGGGTGTGTTGGGCTTGTTCCGTCACGGAATCCCATGAGCTGATGTACAGCGACGGCGCTCAGCGCGCGGAGCCCTGAAAGGCGCTCCGGCTCGGCGCGGCGGCCGGTGTGCATGCACGCACAAGGACCCGGGGACACCCCAGGCACAAGGTCAGAGCGTACCTAGCGCATCGGGCTCGGTCAAAACAAATGCAACGCCGCAGGTCGCGGAGTCGGCCGGGTGTCGCCGGGGTGTCCCGCGCACGGCCGCCCGGTGTCGAACCGCTCTCCTGCCGCTCTACCACACCCGGCGGTCCGTCGCCACTCGGACAGTGGGGCGGCGCGGGCCGGCGGCCCGGCTTCGGAGGCCGGACGCGGCGGCCGTCAGCCGGCGACGACCGCGAGCAGGAGGACCAGCGCCCAGAAGGCCACCGACAGCCAGCCGAAGACGAGGCCGGTGATGGCCATGCCGTCACCCTCCTCGTTCCGCTCGGCCACCTGCCGCCGGGCGACATGGCCGGTGATCACGGCCGGCAGCCCGGTCAGCCCGCCGGTCGGCAGGCTGAGCAGGCCCAGCACCAGCGAGGTGACCGCGACGCCGTTGGTCCGCCGCGGCGGGGGCGGCGGCGGCAGGAAGGTCTGCGGCACCGGCTGGCCGACCACCGTCATCGGCGCCATCGGCGCCACCATCGGGCCCGAGGGCAGATCGGCCACCAGCCGGGCCAGCTCGCCGTAGGTCTGCGCGGCGCTCGCCGCGTCGAAGCGCTGACCGTACTCCTCGGCGGACAGCCGGCCCTCGGCGTAGGCGGCCTTCAACACGTCGACCGTGCGGTCCCGGTCCGTGTGCGCCGCCCGCATCGCCGCCTGGGGCATCGGCCCGGGCTGGGGGTACGGCTGGGCGTAGGGCTGGGCGTACGGCTTGGCCGGTACCTGGGGCGGCCGTCCTCCGTACCCGGGGCCCTGCTCGCCCCACGGTTGAACGGCCATCCGCCACCTCCGACACCCTGGCGCGCCGTGCGCGCTCACTGGCCTTCATAGTGCAGGACGAACAGGGGCCCTGAGTAGTTGCCAGTTTCCCGGACCCGCCCGCCGCCGCGCCGGGCCCCCGCCCGCCCTCACCCGTTCGGCCCAGATCCATCGAAGATCATCCATGGGGACGACAGCCCGCCCCGGCCAGTGGCAGGCTGGCCTGAACATTCACCGTCCCCCAGCAGAGAAGGCCGCCATGCAGGCGTCAGCGCCGCCGCCGTCCCCGGTCCCCGCGTCCCCCGTGCCGTCCGCCGTCAGCATCCAGGGGCTCTGGAAGCACTTCGGCAGCCAGGCGGCGGTCGCCGGGCTGAGCCTGGAGCTGCCGGCCGGCGCGTTCATCGGACTGGTCGGTCCGAACGGCGCCGGCAAGACCACCACGCTGTCCATGGTCACCGGCCTGCTCCGGCCCGACCAGGGCACCGTCCTGGTACACGGCGCCGACGTCTGGGCCGACCCGGTCACCGCCAAGGCCCGGATCGGCATCCTGCCCGAGGGCCTGCGGATGTTCGAGCGGCTCAGCGGCCGCGAACTGCTGCAGTACAACGGCCGGCTGCGCGGCCTGCCCGGCGCCGAGGTGGACCGCCGCGCCGAGGAGCTGCTGGCCGTCCTGGACCTCGCCGGTGACGCCGACAAGCTGGTCGCCGACTACTCCACCGGGATGCGCAAGAAGATCGGCCTGGCCGCCGCGCTGCTGCACAACCCCGACGTGCTCTTCCTGGACGAGCCCTTCGAGGGGGTCGACCCGGTCTCCGCCCAGACCATCCGCGGCGTCCTCAAGCGCTATGCCGCGGCCGGCTCCACCGTCATCTTCTCCAGCCACGTGATGGAGCTCGTCGAGCAGCTCTGCGACTGGGTCGCCGTGGTGAACGCCGGCCGGGTGATCGCCCAGGGCCCGCTGGACACCGTCCGCGGCGGGCGCAGTCTGCACGAGGCGTTCCTGGAGCTGATCGGCGTCCGCGAGGACGACGGCCAGGCCCTCGGCTGGCTCGGGGGCGAACGGTGAGCTCCGCGCCCGCCGACGCCGGGGTCCGCACCGCCCGCACCCCCGTGCCGGACGGACGCGTCGTCGTCCGCACCCTCGTGTCGCTCAAGCTCCGGCTGCTCCGCAACGGCCTGCGGCGCAGCCGGGGGCGGGCGGTGCTCTACGTCGTCGGCGCGGTGCTCGGCCTGCTGTTCGCCGCGCTGATCGCGCTCGCGCTGGCCCTGCTGAACGGGCACCCCGGCGCCGGTGACGCGGGCGTGATGCTGGTCGGCGCCCTCACCATCGGCTGGGCCGCGCTGCCGCTGTTCCTGTTCTCCAGCGACGAGAGCGCCGACCCGACCCGGCTCACCATGCTGCCGCTGCGCCCGGGGCCGCTGCTGCGCGGCTCGGTGCTGGCCGCGCTGATCGGGCCCGGCCCGCTGGTCGCCCTGGTGCTGCTGACCGGCGCGGCGCTGTCGGGCGCCGACGGCGCCGCCTCGGCGGTGGCCGCGGTGATCGGTGTCCCGCTGGCGGTGCTCAGCCTGGTGACGCTCTCCCGCGCGGTCGCGGCGGGCAACGCCCGGCTGCTCTCCAGCCGGCGCGGCAAGGACTTCGCGATCTTCGGCGGCCTGCTCTTCGCCCTGCTGATCCAGGTCGCCAACGTCGGCTCGCAGAGCGTCTTCGGCAAGCCCGGGAAGAACGGGCTCGACCTCAGCCCGCTGGAGCCGGTCGCCTCGGTGCTGCGCTGGGTGCCGCCGGTCGGCGCGGTGGACGCCGGCCGCACCGCGGGCGAGGGCCGGTACGCGCTGGCGCTGCTCCAGCTGGCCTCGACGGCCGCCCTGCTGGCGCTGCTGCTGCGCTGGTGGCGCGCCAGCCTCCAGCAGCTGATGGTCACCGCGGACGCGTCCACCCTGGAGGTGGCGCGCGGTGTGCAGGCCTCGCGCGGCTGGGGCTTCCTGCCCGCGGGCCGAACCGGCGCGGTGATGCAGCGCCACCTGCGGTACGCCTGGCGGGAGCCGCGGGCCAAGGCCGCCGTGTTCACGAGCATCGGGATGACGCTGGTGATCTGCGTGCTCTCGGTGGTCCAGGGCTGGTCGAGCGTCTACCTGGTGGCCGCCACCGGGATGTTCCTCGGCCTGCAGATGCTCAACCTGTTCGGGATGGACGGCTCGGCGTTCTGGATGGTCGCCGCCACCCTGCTCAGCCCCGCCGACGCCCGGGAGGAGCTGCGCGGCCGGGCGTACGCGGTGCTCTCCTACGCGATCCCGGTCACCCTGGTGCTGGCGCTGTTCCTGGCCGCGGTCACCGGCGACTGGGCCGGTCTGGCGCCGGCGGTCGGCCTGGCGTTCGTCCTGCTCGGCTGCGGCATCGCGATCGGTGCGGTGCTCAGCGTGCTGGCGCCGTACACCATGCCGGCCGACAACAGCCCGATGCGCAACGCCGCCCCCGGCCAGGGCGGGCTGGTGATGCTCAACAGCTTCGGCTCGATGTTCGGCGCCGCGCTGCTCAGCCTGCCGGTGACCGGCTACCTCGGCTGGGCGCTGCTCGCGGACGGTCCGACCTGGCCGGTGCTGCCGCTCGGCCCGCTGTACGGCGCGCTGGTCGCCTTCCTCGGCATCCGGCTGGCCGCCGGCCGACTGCTGGAGCGCACCCCGGAGATCCTGGCCAAGGCCGTCGAACGCTGACCGCCGCCCCCTCGGGGCGCCCCCGCGAGCGCCCGGTCCCCGTCGTCGGGACCGGGCGCTCCGGCATCATGGGCGCAGGCCCCCCGACCGCGGGACGGGCACGACGAGAGCAGGCGACACCGTGGGCAAGCGCAGGCAGCAGGGCGGGACCGGGGCGGACGGGAGCGCCGGACCGCTGCTGGAGCAGGCGGTGCGGGCGGTGCTGACGGCGCCGGACGACGGCCTGGACCTCGCGCTGGACACCGGGGCCTCGCTGCTGGCCGCCTCCCCGGGCCAGTGGCCGGCGGTGAGCCGGGCACTGCTCGGGTACGCGGACACGGCGGTCGGGCGGTGCTGGTCGGCCGGCTGGCGGCCGGCGGACCTGGCCCGGGTGGTGCGGCGGGAGCTGAAGCCGGTGCACCAGGCGCTCGCCGTGGACCTGATCGCCGCCGAGAACCGGCGCCACCCGGCGGCCGCGACGGACCGGCGCTGGCAGGAGCAGTTGCGCGAGCTGGAGACCGAGGTGTGGTGGGAGGGCGACGAGGCGTACCTGGCGGCGTTCGCCCACCGGCACCGGCTGGACCGGTTCGCGCTGGCCACGAACGTCCTGGAGCTGCTGCGCAGCTGGGGCCGGCTGCCCCCGATCGCCCCGGTGGGTCCGGCTCCCGGGCAGGGCGGGAAGGCGTCCGGGGTGGAGCGCCGGGCGCGCGGCCCGGTGCCGGGCGAGCCGCGGATGCTGTCCCGGATCCGGGCGCTGCTGGCGAAGGCCGAGTCCACCGAGTACCCGGAGGAGGCCGAGGCGCTGACCGCCAAGGCCCAGCAGCTGATGGCCCAGCACAGCATCGACGAGGCGCTGCTGGCGGTCGGCGGCGAGGACCGGGACGCCCCCGCGGCGCTGCGGATCGGCGTCGACAATCCCTACGAGGTCCCGAAGACGATGCTGCTGGACGCGGTGGCGGCGGCGAACCGGTGCCGCGTGGTCTGGGCCAAGGAGTTCGGCTTCTGCACCATCATCGGCTTCGACGGCGATCTGGACGGCGTGGAGCTGCTGTACACCTCGCTGCTGGTGCAGGCGACGCACGCGATGAACAAGGCCGGTTCGCGCCAGCACCTGGACGGCGCCTCGCGCACCAAGGCGTTCCGGCACTCCTTCCTGGTCGCGTACGCGGCCCGGATCCGTGAGCGGCTGACCGCCGCGACCGAGCGGGCCACCAGCGACGCGGCGGCCGGCCGGCACCTGCGCGAGGACGGCACCGAGGAGCAGCTGGTGCCGGACGACCGGCTGCTGCCGGCGCTGGCGGCCCGGACCGAGGCGGTCGACGAACAGGTCGGGCGGATGTTCCCGAAGCTGGTCTCGCAGCGGGTCCGGGTGAGCGACGGCGAGGGCTGGGTGGCGGGCCGGGCGGCCGCCGACCGGGCCGCGCTGCACGGCCGGGCCGGGGAGATCCGGCCCTAGGTGTGCATCTGCCGGAGCTCGGTTACACCTGGGTCTCGGTCTTCTGCTTGAGGCGTTCGTAGGGGGTCTGGCCGCCGAGGGCGCCGTGTGGGCGGTGGAAGTTGTAGTAGTCCTCCCATTCTCGGAGTTTGTCGTTGAGGAGGCCGGTGTCGTCGGTGACGACACCGGCGAGCATGCGGTAGAACTCCTCGGCGTCGATGCGGTGTGAGCGTTCGACCTTGCCGTTGAGGTGCGGGGAGGCCGGCTTGATGTACGTGTGGGCGATGCCCTTGTCGAGCACGTGCCAGTGGAAGGCGGACTGGAACTCGGCGCCGTTATCGGTCTGGACGACCTCGACGCGGAACGGCAGCCGCTCCAGGACGTAGTCCAGGAACTGGACGGCTGTCTTCTGGTCGCACCGCGGGTAGATCCGCAGGACGCGCAGCCGGGTGCAGTCGTCGATGGCGGTGAACTGGTAGTACTTGGCCCGACGTCGGGTCTTGGGGGCCTTGCCGGTGACTGGGACCGGGTCCTGGGGCGCGGTTGGGGTCGGGACGCCGATCGGTTCGATGAACTTGACGTCGATCTGGACGCGGTTGCCGGGCAGCTGCTTCTCGTAGCGGGTGTGGCGC
>NZ_JBHYYB010000062.1:0-52711 GCF_042752535.1 Kitasatospora sp. NPDC059327
GGCACACCCATCGCACCGCGCCGGATGCGCGTTCACATGGTGACCGGGGCAACGTTCGAACTGCCCGGACTCCCGCCCCCCGTCAGCCGCGTCGCAACCGGTCTGATGGCATCAGCCACAAGCCGTCTCGTCGGCTACTACTCACGTCGTGACGTCGCTCAGGACTTCCGCGTCTGGCGCCGCAGGGAGTATCTCCAGCACCCCAAGATCAACGGAGATGACTCCCCCTTCGGCGCGTACCGCCTCTGGGCCCGGCAGTTCTACCCGCCGAAGGACCCGGCTTAGGGTGGCGAGGCCGATGGCCGGCCGCCGTCGCGCATTGCTTCGCCAACTGCACAGACGCGCAGGTCGGCTGCCATGTAGCTGGCAGCCACAGCGGCTGCGCAGCTGACGTTTGATCACTACGGCAGCTTATCGAACAATAGTTCTATGACCGATTTCGTCCCGCGCCCCACCCCTGTCCGCTCGCCCGAGCGGCCGGGTGACGCCGAGCGGGCGCCGCGGGAGCTGATGTCCCTGCCGGGCTTCTACCGGGACGAGCGGCGCTGGCGCCTGGTCGAGATCCGGCTCGGCGGGCGGTGGATCCCGGGCATGCTCACGGTGTGGCGCCGCCCGCCCGGGAGCGCGGTCTGGGTCGTCCACGTCACCTGGGGCCCGGAGGCTACCGGCGCCTGGGGCTGGTTCCTCTACGAGGCGGACCGGATCCGCCCCGTGCCCGAGCCCGTCGACCCGGCCCCGGCCACCACCCCCTACCTCGGGACGTGGCGGGACGCGGTGCGGGTGCCCGCCGAGCTCGCCGGCCCGGCCGGAACGGGTCCGGGAGAGCGGTGCTGGCGCCTGGCCTGGCTCCGCGCGGACGACACGTGGCGCTCGGTCCTGGTCACCGCTCGCCGCCGACCCGGACCCGACCTCCCCTGGATCGCCCACGCCCGCTGGGGCGAGGACAAGCAGGCGGCCTGGGTGATCGCCGACGGCATCACCCTGCGCCCGCTGCAGCGGTCCGAGCCGGCGGCCGACACCGAGGCGGACACGCCCGCGGCGCCTGTCGCGCCGCCGACACCGGCCACCCCGGGGGAGTCCGCGTGAACCTGGCCCCCATCCCCGCCCCTGTGCCCGTTGCCGATCTCGCTGCCGAGCACCGTGGCCGGCTCGCCGACCTGCTGGACGCCACCTCCCCGGCCACCCGCGCCCGCCAGGCCCAGGCCACCGTCCTGCCCGTCCTGGGACCGCTTGCCCGGCTGCTGCCGCACGGCGGCCTGGCCAAGGGCACGGTCACCGAGGCCCCCGACATGAGCCTGCTCCTGGCCCTCGCCGCCGGCCCGGCCACCGCGGACCGCTACGCCTGGACCGCCGCCGTCGGCCTCCCGAACCTCGGCCTCGCCGCGGCCGCCGGCTACGGCATCGACCTGAAGCGCTTCGTCGTCGCCGACCGCCCCGGTGATCACTTCGCGGAGGTAGTCACCGCGCTCGCCGCCGCCTGCCCGGTCGTCCTCGCCGCCGCACCCACCGACCTGGCCCCCCGCGCCCTCGACCGCCTCGCCGCCCACCTACGCCGCACCGGCACCGTCCTGATCACCCCCGGACCCTGGCCCGGCGCCCAACTGAGCCTGGAGGTGACCGCTCGGCGGTGGTCGGGGCTGGGTGAAGGGCACGGGCAGCTGACCGGCCGGCGGGCGCGGGTGACAGTGTTCGGGCGGGGGTCGGCGGCGCGGTCGCGGGACGCGGACTTGTGGCTGCCGGACGTGTCTGGGTTCGTCAGCGTGGTGGAGCCGGAGGTGGCCGCTGTCGGTCTGCCTGAGAATGGTCCGGTTGCCGTGTCACTGTGATCGGAAGCGGGTCCTTCCTCGGCGGCGAGGCGAGGCGGGAGTATGTCCGGACGGGGTCCTCGCGGAGAGCGCAGGCCCTTCCCGGTGGCGCGCCTGTAGTGATCGGAGTTGCCCTATCGCCTTGCTGATGGTGTTGGCAACAGTGCGTTCAGTGAGGTGCCCGCGAGTGGCAGGCGCTGACAGCAGGGGTGTTGGGGGTGTGCGAAGCCCCCGTGGGTCGGCTGGCACGTGTCCTGAGCACCGGAGATTGCGTTTCGTTGACCCTGGTGCGCTCAAGTGGCCGGGTAAGTCGACCTAAATCGAGTACTTTCGGCATCTCCATAGTCACTATTCGATCGTCCGATTTCGCTTCTGATCGGTTCGTTCGAATTCTTTTCGGGGTGCGACCGTTAAGCAGATGAGCCGTTAACGCGCCGGGCGGGTCGCGTTGTAGTGTCGCGAATACGGAGAGCCCCGGCAGGCCTGAGAAACCAATAGCGCCGGGGCTCTACGCAACAACATCACTCGATCAAGGAGCTCTTTGTGAGCCTCGACCGCATTCGGTACCTGGCCGCCCTGCGACGGTTCGACCGTGACACCGAACCTAACATGCCTCCGCGTCAGGCCGGGGAAACGTCGGCCGCTGTTGCCATGTGGGTACATCTGAAAGGTGGCCTGCTCGTAGCCGTTCCGGGCGCGTTCGTCGCCCTCGGCACCGGGGTCGCCCCTGGGTTCGGCTTGTTGGGCTTCCTGTGTGCCACTGGGGCAGTCGCCAACGCCTCCCACGTCAGCTACCTGCGCCGTCGCTGCTGACAGCGCGTCACGTCCCGCCCGATTCGCTGCCCCGCGGCGGCGGGCGGGACCCCGTGCCGCCATCGCGCGGCGAAGTGCAATCCGTACGCGCTGTTCTGGATCACCGGGCAAACGCGAACGAAATCTCCTCGCTGGGGTCACCCGTTCGCGCTATCCCGAATTTCCTCGAGGAACGGGACATGACCGAGCTGACCGAGCCGAATCAGACCTGCGACCACTGCGGCGATCTGTTCTCGCCCAGCTCTCGCGGGCGGCGGCGGCGTTTTTGCACCGACAAGTGCCGCTCCGCCGCGTATCGCAAGGCGAAGGTGCCGCCATCGGCTCCAGTGCCGTCGGTCGATCCGATGGTCATCCAGATCGCGGCCGGCCTGACGGCGTCCGTCCGCCGGCTCCAGAACGTGGCGAAGTCCGCGGAGCCCGCGCTCGGCGACTTCGCCGAACTCAGGATCGCCGCCGAGATCGGCAAGGAGTA
Source organism: Kitasatospora sp. NPDC059327 (assembly GCF_042752535.1). Lineage (NCBI taxonomy): Bacteria > Bacillati > Actinomycetota > Actinomycetes > Kitasatosporales > Streptomycetaceae > Kitasatospora > Kitasatospora sp. NPDC059327. Next base: position 3,091 of record NZ_JBHYYB010000062.1, read on the forward strand.
CAACGAGCTGCTCAACGCGGTCGTCCTCCAAGCGCGCCTGCGCAAGGTCCGCTGGCCGGCCATCGCCGAGATCCTCGGCGTCGGGACGGAGACCGCGCGGACCCGTTGGGAGGAGGCGAAGGCCGCCCGGCTGCTGGCGCGGCGCCGCGAACGGGGAAGGAAGACCGCCCGGCCGCGCGGATCCGGGCCCCGTCAGGGCGGATCCCGCAGCCGGCGCTCCGGCGGCGGCGCTATCGACGCCCAGCCGCGGCTGGCCAGCGCGCTGTCGCACCTTCAGCGCTCCTCGGGCCGCTCGATGCGGGAGATCGCGAAGGAGGCCCAGGTCTCCACCTCCTACATCTCCCGTGCGCTCAGCGGGGAACGCATGCCGCGCTGGGACGTCATCGTCTCGTTCGCCCGATCCTGCGGCGCCGACCCGGCGCAGCTGCGAGTGCTCTGGGAGGAGGCCAACGGCAAGGCGACGACCCGGCCGTTCTTCGCCGGCCGACCCAAGGCACGTCCGGAGGCGCAGTTCCAGCTGGCGTCCGCACTCCAGGGTCTCCACCTCGCGGCAGGCCGGCCCACGGAGCAGTTCATCGCCGAGCGCTCCTTGCACCGTCTGACGGCCACGAGGATCGGCGACGTCCTGGGCGGCCGGGAGCTGTCCTCGTGGCCGGACATCGAGGTGGTGGTCACCGCCCTACAGGGGCGGCCCGAGGTCATCCGGCCCCTGTGGGAGTGCCTCCAGCTGGCCGCCAACCCCGAGTGGACGCCGGAGAACCCGCTGCCGCCCACCTCCGGGTCCCAGACAGAGGTCACCACCCTGCGCGCCGAGTCCTTCTGACCCCGCGGCCGCGCCGCGCACCCGTGCCACGGCCGCTCACGCCAGCTCCGTCCATCCCCGTCCCTCTGGGAAGCAGCATGCCGCCGACCCGGCACGGGCACCGACCGCGAAGGCCGACCCGGCCCGACCCGGTCGGGCCCTGGGCCCTTCGAGACCTCAACTACGACCGCTACCTCCAGTACGCCGCCGCCCTACTGCCCGCCGCCGACGCCTGCACTGCCATCAAGGAGGCGTTCGACGAACTCACCGAGACCTGGCCCCACGTCCTGGCCGCCCGCAGCCCCGCCGCCTGTGCCTGGCAGGTCGTGCGCCGACGCGTGCGGATACTCGCAGGGCCACTGAAGCCCGTCGCCCACCTCAGCGACCCCGAGCAGGACGTTGTCGTCCTGCACCTCGTCCTCGAACTGCCCGAAACGGAGGTCGCGGAACTCACCGGAACCGACCCCGCGACCGTCCACATGCATCTGCGCTCCGTCCGGGCGGCCCGCCACCACCCGCCGGCCCCGTCCGGCACCTGACCGACGGCGGGCCCGAAGCCGCCGTGACACCGCCTGGCCGCCCCGGATCCGGAAGCCGACCAGGCGGACCGTGTCAGTGGCCATTGGGATGCTGGCTGCATGGACGACGAGGCGCTGATGCGGGGCCGGGTGTACGGGGCCGACCACGACGACCCCGACCCCGGACCGCGGCCGGGCCACGCCTACCGGGAGCTGGTCGCCGGCCCCCTCGACGGCCTCCTCCTCGATGTCACCGGCTGGGACGCCGAGCAGCTCGCCGACGGTGCCGCGCTGGCCACCGAGATCGGCTCGTACGGGCCCGGCGGCCGGGCCCACTACGCACCGCGTCCGACGGACCCGCACCGCTGGGACTGGGCCGGCGACACACCCTGACCCCGGGCAGGCTGTGGCGGCCGCACCTGCCGGGGGCACCCTGCCCGATGAAGCGGACAGGAGCCGCAACGGCTCCAAGCCGCCCCTCATACCGAGCCCGTCGGCGGCTTCGAGCACGATCGGGGCGGGCAACCGGTCCGACGACCGCCAGCCGGCCGCCCAGCCGGATCCGCTGCCGTACGTCGGTGTTCGACACCATCGACCACCTGCGCACCACGCGCGAAGACCTCCGTGCCGCACCCGCCGGGGTCCGACGGCGGGCCGCGGCGCCACGGGACCCGGTCGCCGACGCCCCCACCGCCTACGGGCGATCAGCCACGAACACGGTCATCCTGACCCGCCGTCCGGAGCGGGTCTTGCGGGGAGATCGAGGGCAGGAGCCAGCTGGTGGTGTCGTCCGTGGGGTGGGTGGCAGGCGTGGGGCGAGGGGTGCCGCGGTAGTTCATGTGCATCTCGGTCAGGACGCTGACCTTGGCACACAGCATCCAGGGCTCGAACGGTTTGGTGATGAAGTCGATCGCTCCGGCGTCGTAGCCGCGCAGCAGGTTCTCGGCGTCGGCGCCGATCGCGGTGACGAAGATGATCGGGATGTTGCGGGTCCGGGCCCGGCGCTTGATACGGGCGGCGGTCTCATAGCCGTCCATGCCGGGCATCTGCACGTCCAGGATGATCACGGCGACGTCGTCGTGCTGGAGCAGAGCCTTCAACGCGTCCGCGCCGGAGGACACGGCCAGCACCTGGCAGTCGGCGGCGGCCAGGACGGCCTCCAGGGCGATCAGGTTCGCGGGCGGGTCGTCGACCACCAGAACCCGCGCCCGGACCGCGCCGGTCCGGGCAAGCCGAGGCGGCTCGGACAGCGGCACCTCCTCGCCGGCCTGCTGCTCGGCCACGACCAACTGGCGCTCCAGGAGCTCGCACCGCGCCTCGGCGGCCACCTGGCGCCGCCGGGCCTCCTCCAGCTCGGCCGTCAGCCGCGCGACCTCCGACTCCAGACGGCGCCGCTCGCGCAACAACTCCTCCCGGTCCCCGGCGAACAGGACCAGTTCGTCCGCCCGGGCACGCTCGCGGGCCCAATCGCTCTCCACCTGGTTGAGCCGCAGCGCCAGATCGGCGATCCGCTGGTTCCTGTCGAGCAGGGCCTCGCCCAGGACATCGCTGTGGGCGGCGGAACGCCGGGAGAGCCGGTCGGCCTCGGCCAACTGGAACTGCAACTGCTGAACGGCGTGACCGACCGAGACACTGGTGCGCTGCGCCGCCGCGTGCAGCGAGCGCAAGAACTCGACCGTCTCGCAGGTCGCGACGCTGCCGCGGTCGGTGCCGACGTCGGTGAGCAGGTCCTGGACGAACTGCCACGGCGGGATCCGCTGCCCGGACAGGTAACGGGAGACGGCTCCCGCGCTCACGTGCCGGCGCGCGCCGTAGCGGCGCACCGACACCGCAGGCCGCAGGCCCGCGAACAGGCTGCGCAGGGCTTCGGCGAACGCCCGGCACTCGGTGTTCAGGTCAGGGCTCAGCGGTCGCAGGTCGCCCACCCGGCCACCCCCCGGTGTCTCGTAGGCCTCCACGGCGCCACCATCCTCGCAGTATCGGGTCGGCCGCGGCCCGGGAACCGGCACACCCGGGCCGTGGCCAGTGTCATCAGGCCATCTCCTTCTCCGCCGGCTCCTCTCGGGGCTCGGCGACGAGCTGGTTCACGAACGACACGCTCGCACCGAACGCGCCGACGCCGTAGAGGACACACTGGGCCAGGTGCGCGCCCCCCGCGGCGGTCAGGACCCCCGCGCCAATTCCCGTGAGCACGCCGACCAACAGCACCAGGGCCGCCCTCGGCGACAGCAGCGCACGCCGCACCATCAACCTCCTCGATCCGTGACGGCCCTCGCCGCCACGACCTGCCCGCCGACCGGATCGACCTGACGGTGCGTCACAGCATCGAGGGTGCGACCGGTGTTGCGCCTCCGTTGCCGGGCCGGCAACACCAGATGGCAACACCGCGGCCCCGCCCCGCGGCCGCACGGGGGCCGGATCCGCCACCGGCCGTGCCCGACGGTCGACGCCGTCCCACCCCGCCGCGCCCGGCTCCTCGACGCGCGGCCTCGTCTCGTTCATGCCCATCTCCTTCTGCGTCGTCTGCGGTGGATGGGCCGCGGGCGGGCCGGGACGTAACGGGGCGCCACGGGCCCGCTTCCGGCGGTCCGTGGTGCCGGACGCTAGGCCTGGGAGACGGCGGGTCAAGAGGGTTCGGGCATTGGTTTCGCCGACGGAACTGGCACGGTGAGGGTGGCGAACCGGCAGACGATACACCGCCCAGACGGCCGGTCAACCCCGTGCCGGGAACGGGGTTCGACCAGGTCGGAGCACGCGAGCGGCCGCCGCCCTCGGGATTGAGGGGCGGCGGCCGGAGCGGTCAGGGGCTGGCTTGGCGGGGCCGGGTATGGCGGTCAGCGGGCCAGGGTGATGGTCAGGGTGTCGTTGGGGCAGGTGGCGCCGAGGTCACGCAGGACGTTCTTCTCGGTGGTGTCGACGCTCTGGCCCCAGCGGGTCTTGGAGACGGTCCAGCGGGTGAGGTAGTCGCACGTCTCGGTCTCGACCGGGCGCCATTCGGAGATGTCCTTGTCGGACTTCTGGCGGTTCGAGCGGGCGGTGACGGCGACCAGGTCGCGGGGCTCGTCCAAGTCGTTGGCGTAGGCCTGGCGCTCGGCCGCGCTCCAGGTGGAGGCTCCGCTGTCCCAAGCTTCGGCGAGCGGCACAACATGATCCACATCAAGGGCGGACGCGTCGGTGACGGTTACCCCGTCGTAGATCGAGTACCAGAGGCCACCGGTCAGCGAGCAGCCCGGGCCGATCTGCGGCGCGACGATGGCCTCCCGGAGGATGACTTCCTTCCTGGTGTTGCAGCCGTCCTTGTCCGCGTCGATCCAGTGCCTGAATTTGGTGCGCTCGTAGCCGGCCCTGCTCTCCTCGGCGACGGGGAGTGCCTCGATCGCCTCCCGCAGGGGGACGGTCGCCGCTTCGCCGGCCACGCGGTGTACCCCTGGCGCACGCTGCTCGGAGTGGTCGGCGGCCTGGGCGGGGACGGCGGCCGTAGTGGCCAGCGCCGCCGCTGTCGAGGTGACCAGTACCGCCCTGGCCAGTGAGGTGATTCGCACGGTGCACTCCTTCGTCGACGACGTGTCGTGCACGTTCCTACTGCCCGCAGCGCGGATCATGAAAGGCGCTCAGCCGGGCTTCACCCCGACGGGCAAACAAGTCGTACCGGAGCCTGCTCCTACCTCGGCCCCCGGCTTGCCCGGGCCATCCGGGCCGGCGTGCCGCCGAGCCTGGAGGCCGGACTCGAGCGCCGCGCCCTGACGACGGGTCGCCGGCAGGCGCTGGGTGACCTGTCGGGGGTCCGTCCGGTGGCCGCCGGCCTGGTTGACTCCCGTTCAGTTCGACACGATCGAACGATTATGGACAAGATCGGACGTCTGATGGGTGGGAGTGCGAGCCGTGTGGTTCGGGTCCTGCCGTACTGTCCTATGGGAAGCATGCCGGTCGAAGCGTTCGCTGGTGCGGGCTGGGGGCGATCCGCCGGTTTGGGTGGCCTGGCCGGAAACCTCGGGCCGCCTGTGCGAATTCGTTGGAGTCCGATCGAACGGCCGGTTATGGTCGGGTAAAGCGGCGGTGGCCGGTCCTGATCAAGCCGTCCGCATCCGCTGACAAGGCCAATTCGCACGGGGGGCGGAGCCAGGTCTGGTTCGGGGCCGAAAGTGTCCAAGCCGACGGCTCCACGAGCAGCACCTGATCTCCACTCCCCTTTGTGCATGACGCAAAGGAAGAGTACTTGAACCGCAACACGGTACGCGTCGGTGGTGTCGCTGCGCTCGCGGCCCTGACCCTGACGTTCGGAGGCGGTGTCGCCCAGGCGAGCACCGCCGCCCCCGCCCCCGCCGTCACGGTGACGGCGGGTCAGCAGCAGGCGGTGCAATCGCTGGCCGTCGCCCTGCTGAACTCCCCTGTCGAGTACAGCGAGGCCGAGCGGGCCGAACTCCAGGAGATCGCCGCCGGCACGACCGCCCTCACGGGCAAGTTCGACGGGATCCTCAAGCTCCTCAACAAGGTGCCGGGCTTCTTCAAGGCCGTCGGCGGTACGTACGGCTCGTTCGTGGACTGGTACAAGGGCCTGCCCTGGTACTGGAAGGCCCCGCTGACCGCCGCCAACGTCGGCGGCAACCTCTACTCCATCTGGGAACTGTTCCACTGACAGGCGAACCAGCTCCGGTTGACCTGGGGGGACGGGCTGTCGCGGCCCGTCCCCCCAGGGGTCTCCCGACCACGATCCCGATAGGACCCTGCGATGAACACCCTGTCACCTCCCACGGAGGCCACCTCGACGCGCCAGAAGCCCGGGTGGTTTCTCGCCGCGGCGCTCACCGGCGCGCTGAACGCCGTGCTCGCTTCCGGCCCGGCCTGGTCCTGGCGGGCCTGCCTCTGGACGCCACTTCTGGTACTCGCTGTCGGCTGCGCGGCCTACGAGTGGCGACTCCTGGCCCTTGGCCGCTGGCGGATGAGTCCCCTGGACTGGGGGCTGCTGACTGTCACCCACCTGGGCCTGGCCGCCTCACTGGTGTTCGCCACCGGTGTCCGGCCGTAGAGGCCAGGCAGCGTTGGCGAAGTCGTCCTCGGCCGTTCCCGCCCGCCCATGGGTGTGCAACCCGTGCCGGTCGGCGGCCCCGCGGTGGCGGGCCGGCCTTGGCAGGAGCAGGGCCCGCAGATCCTCGCCGGACTCACCACGCTGGGGCGGTCACTGCGCGCGTGGGCGGTGCCCGCATCTGGGGCGCCCGGCCCGGCAGCGCTGACGTTTTCTCCCCAAGCCGGCCAGGATGTCGGTCGTCACTGGGATGCTGGCGGGCATGGACGACGAGGCGCTGATGCGGGGCCGGGTCTATGGAGCCGACCACGACGACCCGGACCCCGGGCCGCGGCCGGGCCACGCCTACCGGGAGCTGGTCGCCGGCCCCCTCGACGGTCTCCTCCTCGATGTCACCGGCTGGGACGCCGGGCAGCTCGCCGACGGCGTCGCGCTGGCCACCGAGATCGGCTCGTACGGGCCCGGCGGCCGGGCGCACTACGAACCCCGCCCGACGGACCCGCGCCGTTGGGACTGGGCCGGCGACAGCCCCTGACCTTCCGGCGCGGGCCGGTCGGGTCGCCCGTGGGCGACCCGACCGGCGGCAGCGCGCTTACTGAGAATTTCGGGTTGTCGTCGGGTAGTGACGGTTCATGATTCCTGCGGTATGCCGTTGGTGTGAGGTATCCGGAGGGTGGGGGCCTGACCGCTGAGCGTCGGGCGTTTCGTGAGGGGATCCGGTTCCAGGCCGGGATGCGGTTCGCGGTGGGTGAGAAGACCACGGTGATCGCGAAGGATCTGCGGGTGAGTGTGCGTTCGGTGGAACGCTGGCGCCGTGCCTGGCGCGAGGGCGGGATGGAGGCACTGCGCTCAGCAGGGCCGGCCGACTCCCCGACTGTCACCGACGCCCAGTTCGCCGTGCTCGAGGAGGAACTCGGCAAGGGGCCGACCGCGCATGGCTTCGGGGATGAGCGGTGGACGCTGGCCCGGGTCCAGAGCGTGATCCACCGTCGGCTGCACCTGAGCCTTTCGGTCCCGACGGTGTGGCGGCTGCTGAAGCGGCACGGCTGGTCCTGGCAGGCACCCGCCCGCAGAGCCCTCGAACGCGACGCGAACGCCGTGGAGTTGTGGAAGAAGGAGGTGTGGCCACGGGTAAAAGCATCGGGGCGGCGTGTGGCGGCTGGATCGTCTTCGAGGACGAAGCCGGCTTCTCCATGACGCCGCCCCGCGCCCGCACCTGGGGTCGCCGCAGAGACACTCCCGTCGTCCGGGTCCGCGGCAGATCCCGGCGCAGGACCTCGATCGCCGCCCTGTGCTGCTACCGGCTGGGCGAGAGCAGGCTGATCTACCAGCCCCGCAGCCACCTCCTCCTCAAGGGGGCCCGCAAGAGCTTCTCCTGGAAGGACTACCGCGACCTGCTCGTCCGGGCCCACATCCAACTCGGCGGACCGATCGTGGTCGTCTGGGACAATCTCAACACCCACCTGTCAGCAGGGCTGAAACGGTACGAGGCCGAACACGACTGGCTCACCACGGTCCGTCTCCCGCCCTATGCACCCGACCTCAACCCCGTCGAGGCCGTCTGGTCACTCGTGCGCAGAGCGATGGCCAACACCGCTTTCGGGACGCCCGACGACCTCGACCGCACACTCCGCCGCGAGTTACGCCGAATCCAACTCCGCCCCCACCTGATCGACGGATGCCTGACCGCCACCGGTCTGACTCTCACACCACCGACCCCACCCTGAAAACCTCAGTAGCACGGGCCGTACCCCGAGCGGCTGCGCCGACAGTTCGAATGCGTGATCCGGCGGTCTCGGACGGGCAGCCCTGGGGCTTGAGCTGGGGCGCTGCGGTGTCGCCCGGTCGGTGCTGATCACCCGAGGACTCGCGGAGACCCTCCGGCTCGGCGCCGCGACCGGCGCGGACCCGCACACCTTCGCCGAGCTGGCCGGCCTGGGCGACCTGGTTGCCTCCTGCTCCTCCCCACTCTCACGCAACAGGTCGTTCGGCGAGAACCTGGGCCGCGACTCCATTGTCGGCACGGCCGCCGCAGCGCTCTCCCAGACCGCCGAGGGCGTCAAGACCTCCGAGGCCCTTCACGCACTCGCCCGGCGTACCGGGTGGAGATGCCGATCACCGAGGCCGTCGTGCGGCTCCTGCGCGGCGACGTCATCCTCGACCAGACCGAGGGCCGACCGGCTGTGCCGGTCGAGGCGCAGCGCGGCGACGTCGTCGGTGTGCCGTCCGCCGTTGAGGGGTACGGACTATCTTGTTCGTACCCCTCAACGGCGGCCTCCCGGGAACCTCACCTGTTTGACTGGTCGGCCGGAATCAAGCACCCAGGCCGACCGGCTCAGACGTTCCTGTTCGACTGCTCGCCCCCTTGCCTTCTGGTTGTCAGCCGCCGACCAGCCTCATACGGGTGGTCGCGGTGTAGTTGGCGCTCAGCCTGATCGCCTTGTCCGGCGGGTTGCCCCAATCGAGGTCGGTGTAAGCGAGTCTGGCGCTGGTGATGAGATTGACGCCGGGATCGTACGGTGTGAACGGGTCCGCGATAAGCACCTCGAACGCATCGAGGCAGACGAAGGTGTCCGTGGCGGATGAGTTCTTCTGTCCGGTGACCCGGACGGTTACGGTGTGCTCGCCCTCAACGAGACCGGTGCGCTCGAACACGTTCTGCTGGGACTGCTTGCTCGCGGCGTAGAGGTCCACCCGGGTCGGCACCCCGCCGTCGACAGAGACCTCAACGATTCCCTCGCTCGGCCCCTTGGGGGCGATGACGCGGACTCCGGCGCCCCAGAAGGCGGTGGTAGCTGTGGCGCCGACCTCCTTGCTGTAGGACTCGGTACGGCCGAGGTCGCTGGTGGTCGAGCTTCGATTGGCTCCGTCGTGGGTCCAGTTCCCCGTGTAGAGGACTCGGCTGTCGGCGTCGTCGATGATCTGGTTCACCACCCGGAACGCGTTGACGAGTGCGGATGTTCCGCTCGACGCGGCGTTCTTGGTGCCGGTGCACTCGACCCTGATCGTGTGCTGGCCGTAAGTAAGTGGCGCGCTGCGGAAGACCAGCTGGGCCGGCGCCTTGCCCGTCCCGTAGAGATCCACGCTCGCTGCCACCGCGCCGTCGATGGAGATCTTCACGATGCCGAGGTCGTCCCGGGGGGAGGCATAGAGCGCAACCCCGCTGCCGGTGAACGTCAGCTGCGCCGTGGCTCCCGTGACGTTCGAGATGGCCTCGGTGCCGAACCGGCCGTCCACGGCCCCTCCGGCGGAGGCCTTCTTGGTCCACGTGCCGTTGTAGACCACCTGTGGTGAGGCGTTGTCGATCACCGGCGGGTTGACCGGTGCCAGGCGTACCGCATCGGTTCCGCCCGACTCGACCTGTGCGCCGGGTCCGGTTGACCCTGCCGTGGCCTTGGCGAGTCGGACGTTGATCTTGGTGCCGCGGAAGTCATTGGTCCAGTGGGCTGCGCTGTTCTTCCCGAACAGGTCGTAGCTGTGGGTGTCCTGCGACCACGGCCAGGTCGGCTGGGTGCGGTAGCCGTCCGTTCCCGAGGCGCGCCACTTGACCGCAGTGCCGGCGGTGCGCCCGATGTGGTCAGCCGGGTAGACCGTCCACTGGGCGTCGCGCTGCCAGGTGAGGGTATCGGTCTTGCCGGTCATCATGTAGGCCAGGCCAACGTCGGTGACCGGGTCGCCGGGCGGGTTGGCGATCGTGTACGTCGTCGTCAGCAGGCCCCGGCCGTCCACGGCCACCTTGATCGAGGTGTTGATCGTGCCGAACCGGCCCGTGAGTGTCACTATCGCCTGGCCGCCACTGGTGGTGACCGTGGTCGAGACGCCGGTCCACGGACCGGGGGAGAGCCGCGAGATGATCAGGTCGGGGCCGCCGGTGAGCACCCTGGTGCCGCTGACCGTGGCTTCGACCAGGCGCGCGGTCACCTTGTCGAACACCACGGTGAACGGCTTGTCGACGCCGGTGACTATGATGCGATTCGCAGTCTCCTGCACCGTCGGCGTGGTACCGCCGACGGGCGTGAACGCCGGTGTCGCAGGGGTGTTGAGCGACAGCCGGTAGTCGTCGACGACGGCGGTGCCACGGCGGAAGGTGAGCTGGAGGACGTCTCCCGCCGACCAGGGGCCGGCAGGGACTGTCAGTGTGCCGCTCTGCCGAGCCGCGATGTTGACGCCACCCAGCGTTCCGCTCCTGCTGCCGATCCGCCAGGCGATGGCCAGCTCACCGAGGTTGGAGTGGTCGTACCAGTTGGTCACATTCACCGGCACGGCGCCACCCGGGGTAAGACCGGCCAGCGTACCGTCGGCGATCTGCACCGGCGAGAAGGCCTTCTGGGTGAGCCAGAACTCGGGCTTGCGCCGACGGTGAAGGTCGATGATGCCCCACTCTCCGTAGCCGACAGAGCCGGCCGGCAGATTGAACACCTCGTCGATGGCCGCCCAGATGGCACCGCCCACGATTCCGTCGGTGGTGCGGAGCCATGTGGCGAACTTGGCGATGCTCTTGCCCCAGAAGTCGCGTACGGCCGGGTCGACTCGCAGGGTTTCGCGGTTGTAGCACGCGACGTGGGCGAACTCGCCGTACTGGATCGGCTGGCTCGCGTTGCCGGGGCCACCGACACTCGGGTAGTGGCCGCTGTAGATGTCGGCCTGCGGCCCGCCGCTGTCCGAGCGCCGGTCCTCGAAAACGGTCGGACGGGAGGGGTCGGTCTGGCGCGAGTAGGCGCGCTCGGCGTAGAAGTTCACTCCTCCTACACCGCTCTCGTTGCCCAGCGCCCATTCGATGACGCAGGCGCGGCTGCGGTCGCGCTCCAGCATCTCGGCGTACTGCGCCAGGTAGACGCCCTCGTAGGCGGGGTCGTCGACTGTGCCGCCCTGGAAGCAGACCGGTGCCTCGACCTCGACGTAGAGGCCGATCCGGTCGGCCCAGTCCAGGAGTGCGGTTGTCGGCGGATAGTGCGTGGTGCGCACGAAGTTGCAGTTCGCCTCCTTGTACAGCCTCAGGGCCTGCTCCTCCAGGGCCGGCGTGGTCGCCCGGCCCAAGGCCTCGGTCATGCTGTGGTGGCAGACGCCGAGCAGGGTTACGGGCTTGCCGTTGACCAGCAGCTTGTTCCCGACGATCTTCACTTGCCGGAAGCCGACCTGCTGACTCACCGTCTGTGACTGCCCCTGGGTCTGGTAGGTGCTCCGCAGGGTGTAGAGGTTGGGATGTTCGGCATCCCACTTCAACGGTGCCGTCACCGGGATGGCCGCCACGGCCTGCGGCGTGGCGCCGGTCAGGGTGATCGTCGACGGCGAGAGTGCGACCTGTCGTCCGGCGGGGTCCGTGAGGGACAGCGAGACCGTGCCACTCGCACCCGCTGCCAGCCCAGCGGCGGCCGCGGTCACGGTGAGGGTGGCATTGGTGTAGGTGGCGTCGAACGTGGTGTCCACGTGAAGCCTGGTGAGGTGCGAGGCGGGCAGAGCAACGAGGGTCACATCGCGCAGAATGCCGCCGATGGTGTGCTTCGAGTACGCCGACTGGCCCGCGATGCTGTCCGGCCGGTCGGTGACCCCGACGGTCAGTGTCGCCTGCTGGCCAGGTGTGACGGACGAGGTGATGTCGGCGTACCAGGTGGTGAAGCCACCGTCGTGGGTGCGGACCAGAGTCCCGTTGACCCACACACGGGCGTAGCTGTAGACCCCGTCGAACCGGAGCAGGATCGTCTTGCCGGCGTAGTCGGCGGGTACGGCGATCGTCGTCCGGTAGGCGCACTCCGCGTTCGACGGAACGTTCTGTCCCTGGAGCGCGGGTTCGCCGGGCACCTGGATCGATGACCAGGACGAGGTGTTGGTGCCGGCACTCCAGAAGGATACCGGCGGGCGGGACGTGTAGCGCCAGCCCGAGACGATGGGGACCTTCGGGCTGCTCACACCGGAGACGGTCTCGGGCAACGGCGGCACCACCGGAGTAGCAGTCGTCGTGGCGGCGTAGGCCGGAGCGGCCAGGAAGACCTGGCCCGGACCGGCGGCCACAAGGCCGATGGCGGCCAGACCCTTCAGCGCGGTGCGCCGGGAGAATCCCTGATCGGACTGAGAGGTGTCCGGCTGAGTGAGGGGAGTACGGCGGTGTGGCTTCATTCCTACCTCCTTGGCAACTTAGCTGCTAGGTAGATATAAGCCAGTGAGCCGGGCGGCGCAATACCTCGGACGAAAAGACTGAAGGCGGAGCACTCATCCCTTCCCGCCGCCCAGCCGCAACCGGGGCGTCGGACGACTGTGCCGCTCGCACGAAGGGGTGGGGATGGCGCTCGCGAAGCCTCGCTTCATGTATTGCCATGCGCACCGGGCGCCCTTAGATTGACATAGCAGCCTAGCTGTCATGACAAGAGCCCGGGTCTCGCGGCGCGCCCGGCTCCGACCTGGCCACGGACAGCAACGGTCATCCTCGCGATCAGGGCACCAGCATCAATCCAGCGCCCGCTCTGCCTGTAGGTGAGCTGTCTTCAGGGCTGCACCTGCTCAACCGATCGATGGCCGAACGCCCGGCGTACCAGACCCGGTCTCGGCATCAACACCCCCGGGGTGCAGTCTTCTTCGGCCACGTGCGCGGCTCACCCCGATGACCCTTCTCGACCTTCCGCCTTCGACAGTCAAGGAGAGACGCCTATGCTCCGCAACGGTCTGGAACCCTGGCACCTCATGGTCGTACTCGCCGTGATCGTGCTCCTCTTCGGCTCCAAGAAGCTCCCCGAAGCCGCCCGCGGACTCGGCAAGTCCCTACGTATCCTCAAGGCCGAGACACGGGCCCTCCACGACGACACCCCGCCCGACACCCCCGCCGAATCCGCCCAGGCCGCTGGCCCCGCCATCTCCCCGCTCCGAACGGAGCCAACCCCCACCTGCCACACCACACCCAGTACCCCCCACCCGAACACCCCCTGACCGGACCCTCGGGCCCGCCGATCCGACCGGCCTCGGCAGGCCCTCAGCTCTCCAGGTGCTCAAGGCCGACCGGGTCAGCCGACCGGGACCGGGCCGCGGGTGCGGCGGCGCAGCGGGTCGCCCTGCCATTGGGGTATGCCTTGGCGCGCATGAAATGACGGGCGTTGGCGATGTAGCCGCCTTGAGTGGGCCGGTTCCTCCCCACGCGATCCGGCGGTCGCGCCGCTTACGGATCGGGCGGCTTTCACGTCGTGAATTCTGGCCAGACGTCAAGCAAAGGTAGGCCGCCTGAACCGAGCGTCACGGAATTGATGTCTTCGGATCACATCCGGGAATTATGGTCGCCGCCAAGGGGTGCGCGGGCGTTCCGTCCGTTCGGTTCTGTTATCCGCCCCATCCGTATTTCTGGCCTTTCCACCGCTTGTCTACCGGCTGATTATCGACCTGTGCGCCCGGGACGGGTCGGCGCAGTTCCGCCACGATTCCGCTGCCCCGGGTCCGCTGGCCTGGGGCCGGGGCACTCTGGCGATGACCTTGTCAGAGGTTTCCACCAGGCGGTCGTGCGCCCAGTCCATCGACGCCGGTGTGAGCGTAGGCGCTTCCTGGCCACCCCCCGTTGGAGCGTCCCCTCGCCGGGTGCAGGACCATCTGCACCCGGACCCGCAGCTGGTACTCGGTCTTGTGGCTGTAGGCCGTCTTCTTCGGCTCTTAGCGCTCGGTGGTGGGGTCACCTGTCGGGCCAGGGCAACGGGCATCGGGGCGAGGGTCGCAGAAGTGGATCAGGTTCGGGCTCGCGGGGCGGCGGAGTCCAGGCCGGCGTTGACGATGGCTTCGACGCGCAGGGCGGTCGAGTCCAGCAGGGGCAGTGAGGGGAGGTCCTGTGGGTCGATGAGCTGCGTGATCCCGGCGCAGCCGAGGATGATCGCGTCCGCTCCCCGGGCGGCCAGCTGTTCCATGACCTGCGGTACTGGGCGGGTGAGTCCTCGGTGAAGACACCGCGGGTCAGCTCGTCGAAGACGGCCGCTGGACACCCGGCTGCTGCAACGCTCCCGCCATCTCGGCATGACCGTCGACACCTACGAACTGCTCCTCCACCTCGGAGCCGACCACCATGCGAAGGCACACCGCCCCGGCACCCGCGAACACATGTACGTGATCAGCGGCCAGGTAGACACCGGCTCCAGGAGGCGCCCGTCCGCCTGGAGCCCGGCGACTTCGCCGGCTTTCCGGCTGACACACCGCACGTGTACGCAGCCGCACCGACTCCCATGAGCACTGGCCCGTCGCTGCGGCTTCCGCGGCCACGCGGGGTGTGCCGGGTGCGCAGCGGGGGCGCCGGGTCGGGTGGGTCATGGCGGTCATCGAACGGGTTGGCCTGTCCCGGCGGGGCGGCTGGGCCGACCCCAGGTGAGGTCGCCGGGCAGGTTGGTGGTCAGGCGAAGCGGGCGGAGACACCGCCGTCTACGGCCCAGTCAGCGCCCGTGACGAAGCCGGCCGCGTCGGAGAGGAGGAACGCGACCACAGTTGCGACATCGTGGGGTGAGCCCAGGCGGCCGAGGACGTGCTTGTCGGTGGCGGCTTGGCGAACGTGTGATGGTTGCCGGTCGAAGTACTCGGTGAGCAGGTCGGTTTCGATGTAGCCGGGGCTGACGGCGTTCACCCGCACGCCCTGTGGTCCGACTTCGAGGGCGAGTGAGCGGGTGAGGCCGACGAGGCCGGACTTGGCGGCCGCGTAGGGGAACATTCCGGGGCAGGTGAGCGTGGCGTGCATGGAGGCGATGTTGACGATAGATCCGTGACCGTCGGCGAGCATGTCGGGCAGGACTGCGCGGGCCGTCAGCCAGGCACCCTTGAGGTCGACGGCGAAGACCTCGTCCCACTGCGCGACGGTCATGGCGACCGGGTCGCCGTAGGCGTTGCGTCCCGCGTTGTTGACCAGCCCGGTGGCGGGGCCGAGTTTCTCGCGCAGTGCCGCTACCGCACCGGACACCTCGTCCTCGCTCGTGATGTCGCAGGTGGCCCAGGCTGCTGCGGTGCCCAGCCGGTCGGCCTGTCGGCGTAGGCGGTCGGTGTCGACGTCGAGCAGTCCGATTCGGGCGCCGGCGCCGGCCACCGTTTCGGCGATGGCCGCGCCGATGCCGCGCGCGGCGCCGGTGACGAGGACGACGTCGCCGGTGAGGTCGATCATGATCTGCTCCGGTTCGGATCGGGCCGCAGGATGTCGTCGAACTCCAGCAGGAACCGGTCGACGGCAGCGGTTTCCTGGGGGTCGAGGCTGCGGGCGGGGTGACGGCAGTGCGGGTTGTCGATGAGGCCACGGCGGGCGGAGATGAGTTTCTCCGCCGTGATGATCAGTTCGACGTCCTGCATCCAGTAGGTCAGATAAGGGGTCAGGCGGGTGTGCAGAGCGAGGGCTGCGGCGCGTTCGCCGTCGTGCCAGAGCCGCCAGATGCGCTGGTAGATCTCGGTGAACGAGCAGCCGGGCTGGACTCCGGCGATGCCTCGCCGCAGGCCGTCTGCGAGTTGCAGGCCGGCGTAGCCGATGAAGGCCCGCAGCGGGGGTGTTCCGGTGGCGAGGTCTTCGGCGAGACGGCCGGGTAGTGCCGTCTCGATCTTCACGGCGGCCAGGTTCGGGTGCTCGGCGGCCAGTCGGCGCAGCGTGTCCGGGCTGAAGGACGATCCGGTCTGGGCCGGTGCGTACTGGAGGATGACGGGGGTGGGGGCGACGGCGGTGAGTACGGCGGTGATGTGGTGGTGTACCTCGGTGGGGGGTGGGCCGAGGAAGTGGGGCGGCAGGAGGTTGATGGCGTCGGCGCCGGCGGCGACGGCGGCGGTGGCGCGTTCGACGGCGAGGCGGGTGGCGTGGTCGGGGATGGAGAGGACGGCGGCGATGTCGGGTCGGGTGGTGGTGAGGTCGAGCAGGAGGCGGGTGAGCAATGCGCGTTCGTGGTCGGTGAGTTTGTGGAACTCGCTGGCGAAGCCGGGGAACATGACCGCGCTGACGCCGGTGGTCAGGACGTGGCTCACGACGCGTTCGAAGCCGTCGAGGTCGAGGCGTCCGTCGGTGGTGAAGGGTGTTTCGAGGACCGGAATGACGCCGTGGAGCAGGTCGGTGCCAAAGGGTGTCTTCGTGGGGTGGTCTCCGGAGCCGTCGGCCAGGCCGTGGGCTGGGTCGGTTCGCATCAGAAGGGCGCCTTCGCGGGGCGGTCTCCGGAGCCGCCGACCAGGAAACCTAGGTCGGCCCCTTGGTCGGCCTGGAGGACGTGGTCGGTGTAGAGGCGGGTCCAGCCGCGGTCTGCGGGACGGGTGGGTGGCGTCCAGTCGGTTTGGCGGGCGGTGAGCTCGGCGTCGTCGACATCGAGGTGCAGGGTGCGGGCGGGGGTGTCGAGTTCTATGGTGTCGCCCGTGCGGACGAGGGCGAGCGGTCCGCCGGCCGCGGCTTCGGGCGCGACGTGCAGGATGACGGTGCCGTAGGCGGTGCCGCTCATCCGGGCGTCGGAGATTCGGACCATGTCGGTGACGCCCTGGGTGAGGAGTTTGGCGGGAAGGGGGAGGTTGCCGAGTTCGGGCATGCCGGGGTAGCCGCGGGGGCCGAGGTTGCGGACGACGAGGACGGTGTCGGCGTCGGCCGGCAGGTCGGGGTCGTCGGCGGCGGTCAGGTAGTCCTCGATGCTGTCGAAGACCAGGGCCGGGCCGCGGTGGCGCAGTAGGTGGGGCGAGGCCGCGGATTGTTTGACGACCGCTCCGCCGGGGGCCAGGTTGCCGCGCAGGACGGCGGTGCCGCTGTCGGCGGGCTGGACCGGGTTGTCGATGGTTCGGATCACTTCGCGGTTCCAGGTCCGGTGGCCTTCGAGGTTGTCGCCGAGGGTGCGGCCGGTGACGGTGAGCGCGGTGCGGTCGAGGAGGTCGCCGAGTTCGGTCATGAGGGCGGGCAGGCCGCCGGCGTAGGCGAAGTCCTCCATGAGGAAGCGGCCGCTGGGCATCAGGTCGGCGAGTAGGGGGACGTTTCGGCCGATGGTGTCGAAGTCGTCGAGGGTGACCGGTACGCCGGCGCGGCCGGCGATCGCGAGGAGGTGCAGGACGGCGTTGGTGGAGCCGCCGACGGCGGCGTTGACGGTGATGGCGTTGGTGAATGCCGTCGGCGTGAGGATGTGGGAGGGGCGCAGGCCTTCGCGGGCGAGTTCGACGGCGCGGGCGCCGGACTGTTCGGCGAGCTGTGCGCGGCGGGCGTCGGCGGCCGGCAGGGCGGCGGCGCCGGGCAGGGAGAGGCCGAGGGCTTCGGTGACGCTGCCCATGGTGGAAGCGGTGCCCATGGTCATGCAGTGGCCGGCGGAGCGGGCGAGGCAGCCTTCGAACTCGTCGAAGTCGGCCTGGGTGATGCGGCCGGCGCGCCGGTCTTCACTCATCCGCCAGATGTCGGTTCCGGATCCCACGGTTTCGCCGCGGAAACGGCCGGTGAGCATGGGGCCGCCGGAGAGCGCGATGGTGGGCAGGTCGACGCTGACCGCTCCCATCAGCTGGGCGGGCAGGGTCTTGTCGCAGCCGCCGAGCAGGACGACCGCGTCCAGGGGGTTGGCGCGGACGGTCTCCTCGACATCCATGCTCATCAGGTTGCGGAAGAGCATGGACGTGGGCCGCATCAGCGGTTCGCCGATGGACATGGTCGGGAACTCCAGGGCGAGTCCGCCGGTGGCGGTGATGCCGCGGCGTACGGACTCGGCCAAGACCCGCAGGTGGGCGTTGCACGGTGTCAGCTCGGACCAGCTGTTGCAAATGCCCACTACTGGCTTCCCACGTAGTTGGTCACGGGTGAGGCCGAGCTGGCGCATGTGGTGGCGCGCGATGAAGCCGGCTTTGGCGGGGTCGTCCCACCACGTCGAACTCCGTAGGCGGCTCATCCCGCACCGCCCTCGATGGCCGGGTCGGCGGATCTTGCGGCGGGCTGCTTGAACATGGTCTCCACTTTCTCGGTGTCGGGTCCACTTCCTGCGGGCGGGGTGTCGTGGCTCGTCGGCGGGGAGGCCGGGGTGGTGGGTGCCCGCCGTGGGTGGGTCAGGGCACGATCGTGTTACTTAGCAGCTATGCTGTCAAGTCACGAGTGCAGGAATCTGACTGCCAGTCGAGGAGAGGACGGGGCCCATGAACACGCGCCGCAGAGCGGTCCGCATACCGGAGGCGTCATGGACCGGGGAGCACGGCGGGCCATTCGGCCTTCTGGCGACCGCCCCCGGGGCCGATCGTGGCAGTATGGCGCCGATGAACGCCGACCATCTCCTTCCGTGGCAGCTATTTCGGGCGCTGCCACCGACCGTATCCCCCTCTGTCCCGGAGGCCGGCCTCGTGGGGCGCGTCACTGAAGCGGGGCGGGTGGCATGACGATCGAGCGCGCAACCTTGAGCGACACCGTGGCGCGGGAGATCATCGACGAGATCAAGCAGCGTCGGCTCCGCGCAGGCGACGAGATCCCCGCGGAGGGCGAGCTCGCCGAGCGGTACGGGGTCAATCGCCTCGCGGTGCGCGAGGCGATCCGCACGCTGGTCGCCAGAGGTGTCCTCGTCTCCAGCCAAGGCAAGCGGGCCCGAGTGGCGACTCCATCACCCGCCGTTCTGAGGCAGATCCTCGAATTCCGCCTCAGTCAGAAGTCCATGGATCTCCGGGACCTGCTCGATACCCGTCGGGTGATCGAGTGCGAACTGGCCCGGCGCGCTGCGGCCCGGGTCGCCGCCGGCCACGGCTCCACCGCGGAGGCCGAACGGGCTCTGGACATCATGTCCGGCGCAAACGGCAGCCCCGAGGCGTTCATCGCCGCCGACCTCGCCTTCCACCAGGCGCTGTCCGACCTCGCCGAGTCCGAGGTCTTCTCGTTCATCCTCACGGCCATGAACGGCGCCCTGCTCGACGCACGCCGCGCGAGCTACCGCGGCCGCGAGGAACGGGGCAAGGGTCAGGACGCCACGATCGAAGCGCACCGGCGCATCCTGGACGCCATCACCGCAGGCGACCCCGAACGTGCGGCCCGGGCCATGGCCGACCACGTCGAGGAGACCGGCCACGACCTCGGACTCTGACGGCGCTCGACCTGCTGGGATCGCCGGTCGGCACGAGGCTGACCGGCGATCCCGGGGTCACGCACCACTGGTCGGCCCGGCCACGCCCGGACCGGCCATGCCGACGGCCGGCCCTGGCGTTGGAAGTGAGACCGCCGCCGGACCGGGCGCCATGCGGGACGGTGGTGAGGCCCGTGAGGCGCCAGCCAGTTGCACAGCACGCTGGTCCAACTCCGGCGGACAAGCAGCGCTCAGGTTCGCCGTGCACGATCTCCCTCCCTCCGGCGCACAGGTCCGCGCCCGTGACGGAGCGCCTCCGACCGCGCTCTCACGCCCACTGGAAAGTGGCGCACCCCTGCACCGCTGAAGGGTGGCGCTCGCAGTAGCTCCCCGAGAGTCGTCCCGGCTACTTGGCAGCTAGGCTGCGAGGTAGTTATAAATAGGGAGCCAGCGGAGCGCACGACGACGATGCGCGACCGGCTCTCCGCTTTCCGTACCTGTGGCTACCCCACTACCCGGAAGATTCCAGTGAATCCGACCGAACTGCCGTACCGCACCCTCGTCATCGTCCGCGGCACCGACCGCGACGCCGCCCTGCGCACCGTGCTCACCCTCGCCGAGGAGGGCCTCACCGCCAGCGAGGTCTCCCTCACCACCACCGACGCCCTGTGGGTGATCCAGCAGGCCCGCCGCGCACTCGGCCCCGACGCCCACCTCGGCGCCGGCACCGTCCTGACCGCCGAGGACGCCGCCCGCGCCACCGAAGCCGGAGCCGGCTTCCTCGTCACCCCTGGCCTCGTCACCGACCTGCCCCACGGCCCCGGACACCCGCCCGTCCTGATGGGTGCCCTGACACCCACCGAAGTCATGGCAGCCACCCGGCACGGCGCCCTCGCCGTCAAACTCTTCCCCGCCTCCCTCGGCGGCCCCGCCCACCTCGCCGCACTTCGCGCACCCTTCCCCGACACCCCGTTCATCCCCGTCGGCGGGATCGACGCCGCCACCGCCCTCGCCCACCTCAACGCCGGAGCCGCCGCCGTCGGCGTGGGCTCGCCCCTGACCGGCGACGCCCCCGACGGCGGCGACCAGCACGCCCTGCGCGCCCGCGCCGCGCACTGGCGCAGGACCCTCGGCGCGGTGGTGGCCCCGTGACCGCCGCACCCGAAGTGGTGACCGTCGGCGAAGCCATGGCCGCCCTGCGCGCCACCGGACCGATCAGACTCGCCCCACCCATGGAACTGTCCGTCGCCGGAGCCGAGGCCAACGTCGCCATCGGCCTCGCCCGACTCGGCCACCGCGCCCGCTGGGTCGGCCGCATCGGCGCCGACCCCTTCGGCACCCTCGTCCTGCGCACCCTGCGCGCCGAAGGCATCGACACCACCCACACCCACGTCGACACCGACGGCCGCCCCACCGGCCTCCTGGTACGCGAGGACGGCATCGGCGACCTCGCCGGCGTCCACTACTACCGCGAGCGCTCCGCCGGATCCGCCCTGACACCCGAGGATGTCCTGCCCGCCCTGCACCCCGGCGTCCGCGTCCTCCACCTCACCGGCATCACCCCCGCCCTCGGCCCCTCCGCCACCCGAACCGTCCAGGCCGCCGCCGCCCGCGCCCGCGAACTCGGCATCACCGTCAGCCTCGACATCAATCACCGCGCCCGCCTGTGGACCGGCGACCGGGCCCGCCGGACCCTGCTGCCACTGGCCCGCACCGCCGACATCCTCATCGCCTCCGCCGACGAACTCCACCTGGTCGCCGACGACCCCACCCGCGACGAGGCGGACACCGTCGCCGCCCTCCTCGACCGGGGCACCCGCGAGATCGTCATCACCCGCGGCGCCGCCGGAGCCTCCGTCACCACCACCGACACCACCGCCCGCGCCCCCGCCCGCCCCGTCCCCGTCGTGGACGTCATCGGCGCCGGCGACGCCTTCGTCGCCGGCTACCTCTCCGCACTCCTCGACGGCCTCACCACCGCACAACGCCTCCACCGCGCCACCGACACCGCCGCCTTCGCCGTCGCCACCCGCGGCGACTGGGAGGGCCTGCCCACCCGCACCGACCTCACCCTCCTCGACACCCCCACCGGCACCACCCTGCGCTGAACCCGAGGACCCCCGTGTCCCACACCGTCACCGTCCGGGCCCGCGGGACCCACCAACTCGCCGAAGGCGCCCGCTGGGTCGACAACCGCCTGACCTTCACCGACATCCTCACCGGACGCCTCCTCCACACCCCCCGGCCCCGCCCCCCAACCCACCTCCGTCTGCCCCACCCCCACCGGCACCCTCTGCATCACCACCGCCCGGTACGGCCTCACCACCGACCCCAGCCTGTCGGGAAGCGTCCTCCGCACCACCGTCGACACCGCGGCACCACCAGCAGCCGCCTACACACCACGCTGACCGACGACCCGACCAACGTCCCTCGCGTTCACCGGGATCGGCGAGTAGCACAGGCAGGCCTGTGAGGAACTCGGCTTCGCGGTCACCGCGCGGCAGCTTCGCGCGCGCCTGATCCGGTGCCAGCTCCGCCATCGGCTCGACGACCGTTCTTGAACAGCCCGCCTCACGCCGGGGTCCGCGACACCTCCGAGCAGCACCCATCCCGCGAGCATGCCGAAAGGAGGTCTGCCCGGTGCAGGAGGAGCTCCGCCCCCTCGCCATGCGCCTTCTTCCCGGTCCCACTCACAGGTCTCAGGGCACTGTCCGGGGCTCTCTGTCCGCGTCGCAGTAGGCATCCGCACGATCCACCCCGATCGCTTGACAGCATAGCTGCTAAGTATCAGCATCGGTCCAGGCCTACCAAGGACCCGTGGCCCCGCTACGGGCCGGGCCATCGACCGCCGGAGTCCGCTCCGTTCTCCAGGCCCCCAGCAGGCCTCGATCCCCCACGAGGTCTCCCGCCCACCGCCTTCGTCGGCGCACCTCGTTCGACAAGCCGAAGATGCTAAGGAAGCCATCCATGAGCCCTTCACGCACCTCCAGAGCCATGGCAGCCGTCGCCATCGCAACGACAGCTGCTCTCGGGCTGGCCGCGTGTTCCACCGGCCAGCAGTCCTCCTCGTCCTCAGCGGCGGGGGCGTCGGTCGCCCCGGCGAGCGGCAAGATCTCGATGACCTACCTGCAGAAGCAGGGCGACCAGGAGTACTTCATCGGAGAGGCGGCGGGCGCGAAGGCCAAGGCTGCCGAACTCGGCGTGGAGCTGAACGTCGTCAACCTGGGCAGTGACGCGAACAAGACCGTCAGCGAGGTCCAGTCCGCCATCGCCCAGAAGACCAACGGCCTGATCGTTGTCGTCCCGGACCCGGCAGTGGGCCCCCAGATCGTGCAGGCGGCCAGGGACGCCAAGGTCGCCCTGCTCACCTCGGACGACCAGATCTGCACCAGCGGCCCCGACCCGGCCCGGTGCGCGAAGACCGACCTCGTTCCCCGGATCGGCTTCTCCGGCGCGCAAATGGGCGGCGAGGTCGGCAAGCGCGCCGCCGATGAGTACCAGAAGGCCGGCTGGAGTCCCGCCGAAACCCGCATCATCGCCGCATGGAAGCAGGACGTCACCGTCTGCACTGACCGCGTCAACGCGGCCAAGGAAGCCTTCTCCACCGGAGCCGGCGCCGGCGTCCAGAAGATCGACGTCGCCACCGACAACACCCCCACCGGAGCCCAGGACAAGATCGCCGCCACCGTCACCGCCAACCCCGGCGTGAAGAACTGGATCGTCTGGGGATGCAACGACGAGAACGTTCAGGGAGGCGTCACCGCGCTGGAGAACGCCGGCTTCAAGGCCGACAACATCATAGGCGTCGGCCTCGGCGCCTACCTCGCGTGCAAGAACTGGAACAGCGGCAAGCCCACCGGCATGAAGGCCGCCCTCTTCATCAACGGAAAGGACGTCGGCGCCCTGGCCGTCCAAACCCTCTACGACAAGCTCAAGAACGGCAAGGACATGCCCGCCGAAGCGTTCGCCCCCACCACCATGGTCGACCCCACGACCTTCAAGGCCAGCGGCGCCACCTGCAACTGACCCCACCAACCCACACCTCCCACGACCCGAACACCACGGTCTTGGAGACTCCCGGGGCAGCTCCGTCGGACGTCCCGACAGACATCGGACGGAGCTGGCCCCTCCCTCCCGGGCAATCCACCGGGCACCGCTCGGCCTGGCCCGTGACCACCCGGCCGACAGGCAGAGCTTCCTATGTCCCTCTCACCCAGGTATCCAGCGCTCCTCCCACCCGGGCGAAACACTTCGTACTCGTGACCACACCGCCCGTTCCCACCCGATGGACGATCTTCGACACCAACCCTGCCGGATCGCGACCCCGTCCACTCAACCCACCCAACGGCGGCCGTGACACCCCAGGCGTCGTCGAATGGCGGGCTCCTGCCGAGGCCGTCGACGCTGCATCCAACAAACCGGTGGCGCCGCCCACGGTCACAACGCTCACCTCGACATCCTCGGACGGCCAGGCCAACCTCCCGTCTACCCGACCAGGGACGACGAGCCCCTGACACCACGAGTTAGGGCGGAACGCCCGCGCGCCCCGCAAAGCTGCACTGTGACCGACCAGCGCAGGATCCGGCGAATCGCTGAGGATGCGCCTGACATCCGCGAACAGCCTTCGGTGCCACGCGACGCCCCCGCGAACCCAGCAGCCCCACCAGTGGCCAGCGAAGTCGGCCGGCACCACCCGCGCTGCCTCCCAACCGAGCCCGCCAGCCTGAGAAACCACCTCACACCAACCTCTGCAAACCCTTCAAGGTGACCACCATGAGCCGAGCGCAGCCCAACCCGTATTCTCGCCCACCTGTTCGTCGTGACCGCGGCAGGATCCCCCACCGCCCGCCGACCGACGCGACCCCCGCGGGCAGCGCCGGCGTCCACCAGGTCACCAAGCGGTTCGGCGCGGTCCAGGCCCTCGGCGGCGTCACCCTCGACTTCCCCGCCGGCCAGGTCACCGCCCTCATGGGCGAGAACGGCGCCGGCAAATCCACCCTGCTCAAGATCCTCACCGGCGACCACCAGCCCACCGAGGGTCACGTCCTGATCGACGGCCGGCCCCTCGCGCTGTCCTCGCCGACCGACGCCCGCCGGGCGGGGATCCGGATCATTCCGCAGGAACCGGAGATCATCCCGCACGTCTCCGTCGCCGAGAACGTCTACGCCGGCTCACTGCCCCGCACCACCGGCCGCCGCCTGGACCGCGCCGAACTACGCCGCCGCATCACCACCGACCTCACACGCCTGGGCTTCGACAAGGTCCTCGACCCCGACCTCCTCGGCTCCCAACTCACCCCCGCCCAGCGCCAACTGGTCGAAATCCTGCGCGCCCTCACCGGCGAGGCCAAGGTCATCGCCTTCGACGAACCCACCTCCTCCCTCTCCGAGCACGAGGTCGACGCACTCTTCGCCCTCATCCGCCGCCTGCGCGACCAGGGCGTCGCCGTCATCTACGTCTCCCACCGCATGCAGGAGATCTTCCAACTCGCCGACCGCATCGCCGTCCTGCGCGACGGCACCCTCGCCGGCATCCAGAACGCCGCCACCACCACCGAGGGCGACCTCGTCCGCCTCATGGTCGGCCGCGACCTCACCACCATGTTCTCCCGCGAACACGTCGCCACCGACCGCCTCGTCCTCGACGTCCGAGGCGTCACCACCGACGCCGTCCACGACATCGACCTCCAGATCCACGCCGGCGAAGTCGTCGGCCTCGCCGGACTCATCGGCGCCGGACGCTCCGAACTCGCCCTCGCCCTGGCCGGAGACCTCCCCATCCACACCGGCACCGTCACCCTCGACGGCCAACGCCTGCCCTCCGGCGACCCCGGCGCCGTCATCCGCGCCGGCCTCGGCCTCGCCCCCGAGGAACGCAAGGCCCAGGCCCTCTTCCTCCACCGCTCCATCCGCGACAACACCTCCACCGTCGTCCTGGAACGCCTGCGCCGCTTCCGCTTCGTCAAACGCGCCGCCGAACGCGAACTCGCCCAGGAATACACCGACCGCCTCCGCGTGCGCACCCCGTCCATCGAGCACGAGGTCCGCAAACTCTCCGGCGGCAACCAGCAGAAGGTCGTCCTCGCCCGCTGGCTCGCCCGCAAACCCAAGGTCCTCATCCTCGACGAACCCACCCGCGGCATCGACGTCGGCGCCAAGGCCGAGATCTACCAGATCATCGCCGACCTCGCCAAGGAAGGCGTCGCCGTCCTCGTCATCTCCTCCGAACTCCCCGAAGTCCTCGGCCTCGCCGACCGCATCCTCGTCATGCAGAACGGCCGCATCACCGGCGAACTCGACCGCGCCCACGCGAACGAGGAAGCCATCCTCAACCTCGCCATGGCCGACGACATCGCCGCCACCCTCACTCCTGGAGCTTCCGCATGAGCACCGCCACCAGTACCCCGCCGACCACGAAGAACGGCGTCCCGCATCGACGCAAGGAGACCGGCGGCACGCTGCTGGCCTCGGTCGGTGGGCAGAACCTCAGCCTGATCGGCGCCCTGGTCGTCGTGCTCACCCTCTTCGGCGTCCTCAACGACAACTACCTCAGCCTGGGCAACATGCAGGTCATCGCCGAAGCCGCCACCATCACCGGCCTGCTCGCCGTCGTCCAGACCGTCGTCATCATCTGCGGCGGCCTCGACATCTCCGTCGGCTCCCAAGCCGGCGTCGCCTCCGTCGTCTCCGCGATGGCCTTCACCTCCGCCGGCTCCAACGCCCTCACCGGCATGGCCGCCGCCATCGGCACCGGCATCCTCATCGGCATCCTCAACGGCCTCATCATCGTCTACGGCCGCGTCAACCCCACCATCGCCACCCTCGCCGGACTCGCCGCCTACAAGGGCCTCGCCCAACTCATCTCCAACGGCCGCGCCCAGGGCTACGTCCTCAACAACGACATCTTCATCTTCCTCGGCCGCGGCAAGATCGCCGGACTCCCCGTCATGGTCTGGATCCTCATCCTCACCGCCGCCGCCGTCCACCTCCTCCTCAAGTACACCGACATCGGCCGCAACTTCTACGCCATCGGCGGCAACGACACCGCCGCCCGGCTCGCCGGCATCAACATCAACAAGTACCTGATCGCCGTCTACGCCCTCATCGGCACCGTCGCCGCCGTGGCCGGCATCCTGCTCACCGCCCGCACCGGCTCCGGCCAGCCCGTCTCCGGCAGCGAGGGCCTCGAACTCAAGGCCATCACCGCCGCCGCCCTCGGCGGCGCGGCCCTCAAGGGCGGCAAGGGCGGCATCGGCGGCACCCTCCTCGCCGTCGCCCTCCTCGGCGCCCTCGAAAACGGCCTCACCGTCCAAGGCATCAACTCCTTCTGGCAGAACGTCGCCCAAGGCGCCCTCCTCGTCGTCGCCGTCGTCATCCAGCAACGCCGCAACGGCGAACGCCCCATCGGCCTCCCCGCCTGATCAGCACCCCGTGACCGGCGCACGGACCCGGCGGTGTTGCGGGTGCCGCGGAGCCCGGGTGGGGTGCTGGCCGAGCGCAGGGCGCGGCTGGGCCTGGACGCGCCAGCGTCGGTGGATACCGCGGCGGTGCCGGCGGTCCCGGCCGGGTCGGCGATGCTCGCCGAGGCCGCCGGCCCGGACGGGCAGCGGGGCGAGGCGGCGCTCCTGGAAGCGATCGGGGGTACGGTGCGGCGGATGTCCCGTTGGCCGAACTAGATTGGGCTCCCTTCGAAGTCAACTCGCAGTGAAGAAAAGGAGGTTGTGACTCCCAACGGTGAGTCGTGGTGACTGCGCGTGTGGTTGTGGATCTGGTTTCATCGCGTGTCGTCCAGTGGGTCGGCCCGTGGAGGAATGGATGCCGGAGCACATCACGACGGTCCGGAACGTGGCGACGCTGGGAGGTCGAGCACCCGGGGCCGGACGGTCCGGGGCCTCGACGTCGGCGAGCGGGTGGATTTCTCCAGGACGCAGGCAGCATCGGTGCCGAAGTCGGCCACGGCGCCAATGGCCGCTACTGCGCCGCGTCGCTGATCCTGGCGGAGACAGCCGGTAAGGGGCGCGGAGAGTGCGGGTACGGCCGCCGCGGTAGCCGAGCCACCCGAGGGCGGTGACCAGCGGGCAGGCCTCCGACCAGGGACCAGGACCAGTCCTGCGAGAAGTCCGCGCCGGCCGGGCGCCGGGTCAGCTGGGGCAGCAGTCACGCGCGGCCGTCTTCCGACGGTCACCACCTTCGGCCCGGGGGTCAGCGATCCGCGTGTCGGGGAATCCAGGCGGGACGTCCCGGGACGGCCGGATGCCTGCTGTGCTCGTACGGGCCGATCCGCCAGGCGTCGAAGCCCTCTCTGGTCCGTTGGCGCTCTCGGGTGGCACCGTCAGTCAGCTGCACAAACAGGCCAACCACCTCGAACCGCCAAAGGCAGAAAGGGCAACCCGCCCGGCGACCACTCGGCCGCGGTGTGATCCGGGCGACTCGGGGATGGCAGGTGCCGCCCTTGTGGTCAGTCAGGTAGCCGATCACCTTCGAGCTGAGCGACGCCTCACAACCGCTCGCCGGGCCGCGTGCGGGGAAGGT
This sequence comes from Kitasatospora sp. NPDC059327, assembly GCF_042752535.1. Classification (NCBI taxonomy): domain Bacteria; kingdom Bacillati; phylum Actinomycetota; class Actinomycetes; order Kitasatosporales; family Streptomycetaceae; genus Kitasatospora; species Kitasatospora sp. NPDC059327. Next base: position 30,931 of record NZ_JBHYYB010000062.1, read on the forward strand.
TTCGCAGACGTCACAGGACGAACCTCCACGGAGACCCCGGCCTCCTACTCTCGGCTGACAACAGGGTACCGGCCGGCAAGGAGCAACTGATGAGAACGAGCGCACGCTGGATCCAGGAATGGGACCCGGAGGACGAGGGCTTCTGGGAGCGGACCGGAAAGAAGATCGCCAACCGCAACCTGGTCTTCTCCATCATCTCCGAACACGTCGGCTTCTCCATCTGGAGCCTGTGGTCGGTGATGGTGCTCTTCATGGGCAAGGACTATCACGTCGACCCGGCCGGGAAGTTCTTCCTGGTGGCCCTGCCGACCCTGGTCGGCGCATTCGTCCGGATCCCCTATACCGTCGCGGTGGCCCGCTTCGGCGGCCGGAACTGGACGGTCGTCTCCGCTGCCCTTCTGCTGCTGCCGGCCCTAGCCGCCGCGTACGTGATGCACCCGGGCACCTCGTACAGCACGTTCATGCTGGTCGCGGCGCTCACCGGACTCGGCGGCGGCAACTTCGCCTCCTCGATGACCAACATCAACGCCTTCTACCCCAGCCGCCGCAAGGGCTGGGCGCTCGGCCTCAACGCGGGCGGCGGCAACATCGGTGTCCCGGTGATCCAGTTGGCCGCGCTCGGCGTCATCACCTGGGCCGGCGCCTCCCACCCCCGGCTCGTCCTCGGCATCTACATCCCGCTCATCGTCATCGCGGCGACCTGCGCGGCACTGTTCATGGACAACCTGGCACCGATGAAGAACGACACCAACTCGCTGTCGGCCATCGTCTGGGAGAAGCACACCTGGCTGCTGTCGGTGCTCTACATCGGCACCTTCGGCAGCTTCATCGGCTTCTCGTTCGCTTTCGGCCTGGTGCTGCAGAACCAGTTCGGCCGCACCCCACTGCAGGCCGCCCAGCTCACCTTCGTCGGCCCGCTGCTCGGCTCGCTGATCCGCCCGGTCGGCGGCTGGTTGGCCGACCGCTGGGGCGGCGCCCGGATCACGCTCTGGAACTTCCTCGCCATGGCCGGTGCGGCGGGCGTGGTGACCTACGCCTCCTCGATCAAGTCGCTCCCGATCTTCCTGACCGGTTTCATCGGGCTCTTCGTCTTCGCAGGACTCGGCAACGGGTCGACGTACAAGATGATCCCGGGCATCTTCGAGGCCAAGGCCCAGGACCGGATCGCCGGAGGTGACAGCGCCGAGGCGGCCACCGCTTGGTCGCGGAAGATGTCCGGAGCGGCGGTCGGCGTGATCGGCGCGGTCGGCGCGCTCGGCGGCCTGTTCATCAACCTGGCCTTCCGGCAGTCCTTCCTCACCGCCAAGACCGGCACGGCCGCCTTCGCCTCCTTCCTGGCCGCGTACGCGCTCTGCTTCGCCCTCACCTGGGCCGTCTACCTGCGCCGCCCCTCGGCCGTTGAGAAGACCGCCCCGGCCCCGACACTCGCCCAGACATAAACCCGCGGCTGAGCGCCGCTGCTGAGCCCGTCGCACCCCCGGGCCGGTCCGACCTGGCGAACCACGCCGGTCACAGAACCGACTCGGGGGTGCGATTCTTCCCAGAAGCGCCCAGGCGGGCGAGGGCCGTGTCCGGGTCGTCTCCGTGGCCAGGATCGCCTCCGCGACGGCGGCGGCGGTCACCTTCGCGGCCGCGCCGGCCCCACCGTTCGAGCGCGCCCAGTCGATCTTTGCCCACTCCGCCCCTGACAGCGCCAGGGGCGTGCAGCGGCGCGTCGTCGGTGTAGGCGTTGAGGGTGTAGGAGCCGAGCTGTCCATACAGAACTTCGGACGCAGGGTACTTAGAGGAGCTAACACAAAGCCGTTGTTCGGCCATGTCTTCTCGTCGGTCTGCTCGTTGGTCCATCCGTGGGGAAGCTGAAGGGTCCGCCGTGGGTGGTGTCGGACGACCTCTGGGCTCGGATCGAGCCGCTGCTGCCGGTGAGGCAGCGGCGGTCTCGACATCCAGGCCGGTTGCCGCTGGATGATCGCGGCTGTCTGCAGGGGATCCTGTTCGTGTTGCACACCGGGATCCAGTGGGAGTGGTTGCCGCGGGAGCTGGGCCTCGGTTCCGGGATGACCTGCTGGCGCCGGCTGCGGGACTGGCACGAGGCCGGGGTGTGGGACCGGCTCCACCAGGTCCTGCTGACCGAGCTGCACCGTGCGGGGAAGCTGGACTGGTCCCGGGCGGTGATCGACGGCTCCCACCATCAGGCTCGTCGGGGTGGCCCAAAACGGGCCCGAGCCCGGTCGACCGTGCCCGACCCGGCTCGAAGCACCATGTCATCACCGACGCTCACGGCATCCCGCTCGCCATCACTCTGACCGGCGGCAACCGGCACGATGTCACCCAGCTGCTCAGAGTCTGCAGGCCGCGCTCCAGCAGCTCGCCCTGGCCCTGGCCGGCCGGGCCGGCTCCCGCCTGGCCGAGACCTTCGCGGTCCCTGTGAGCCGTTCCACGCTTCTGCGGCTGATACGTGCCCTTCCCGACCCGGCGCCGGCGGTGCCGCGCGTGCTGGGCATCGACGAGTTCGCCCTGCGCAAGGGACATGTCTACGCCACGATCCTGGTCGACATCGAGACCCGCCGCCCCGTCGACCTGCTTCCCGACCGCACGGTCGAGAGCGTCCGGTGCTGGCTGGCCGACCACCCGGGCGTGAAGATCGTCTGGCGCGACCGCTCAGCCTCCTACGCCGAAGCCGCACGGCTCGGCGCCCCGGACGCGATCCACGTTGCCGACCGCTTCCACCTGTGGCAGAACCTCGCCGACGCAGTGGAGAAGACCGTGCTCCAGCATCGGGCCCTACTGCCCGAACCACAGCCTCCATCCAGCCCTGCCAGGGCTGTTGTTCTGCCTCCCATCGCCGCGGAGCCCCGCCGGACCGGACGCCTGTCCGACCGGGTGCGTGAACAGCACGCCGCCGTCCACGCACTCAGGCAGGACGGGTTCAGCCTGCGCGTCATCGCCCGCAAACTGGGCCTGGCCCGCGGCACCGTCCGCCGGCTGGCCAGAGCGAAAGATCCCGACGAGCTGCTGGTCGGCCGCTGGACGGGACGCACCAGCATCCTCGACCCCTAATGGGGATCGAAGCCGGTGGACCACTTCTCGACCCCGGGTCCACCGAGACCTACTTGTAGAGCGCGGCCGCCGGCTTCATCTCGGCGGTGATCAGCTGGCGCCCGGGGAGCCATGTATGGCTCCCAGCGCCTTGAGCACTCGGATGAGAGTTGGCCCCGGGCGCCAGCTGACCGCCGCCGAGGAACGCGACCGTGAAGGTGCCGAGCGTCGGGGCCACTCCTGACAGACACACGAGGCCCTGACCTCCAGCAAGAGATCGGCGGGCCCCGGCGCCCGGCACCCTCACGGCCGCTGTCGAGCGGGTGATCGAATGTCCGTGGTCCGAGCCCGCAGCAGGGTGCACCTCTCACTTCTCCGGGACGCCTCCGAGCTCCTGCACAGACCGAGGCCCCTGCGGTCAGCTGGGGTCACGAACGACCAATCGGATGACGGGCCCAGAGCCCTTCCATTAGGGAGTCGCGTGCCTCCGCGCAGGTCTTCGACCAGCGGATATGCACATCGGACGGAAGAACAGGGGAGGCGCCCGTGAAGGTGTTCTGCGGGATCGACTGGGCCAGCGACCACCACGACGTTGCCGTGGTCGACGGTGATGGCAAGCTCCTCGGCAGGGCCAGGATCGGAGACGACGCGGCTGGCCTGCAGCAGCTGCTCGACCTCCTGGCCGAGCACGGCGACAACCCCGGAGAGCGGATACCGGTGGCGATCGAGACCTCCCGTGGCCTGCTGGTCGCCTGTCTACGCGCGACTGGCCGGCCCATCTACGCGGTCAACCCGATGGCCGCCGCCCGCTACCGCGAGCGGCACACCGTCTCGCGCAAGAAGTCCGACCACCTCGACGCGATGGTGCTGGCGAACATCCTACGCACCGACGCCGACGCTCACCGCGCACTACCGGCCGACAGCGAACTCGCCCAGGCCGTCGCCGTCCTGGCCCGCGCCCAGCAGGACGCCGTCTGGGACCGCACCCAGGCCGGCAACAAGCTCCGCTCGCACCTGCGCGAGTACTTCCCCGGCTACCTCGCCGCCGTCCAGCCGATCACCGGCGGCTTCAACGCGCCGCTGGCCCGCACCCTGCTGGCCGCCGCCCCCACCCCGGGCCAAGCCGCCCGCCTCACCCGCACCCAGCTCAAGGCCGTGCTCAAGCGCGCCAGCCGCCAGCGCGGCATCGACGCCGAGGTCGAGCGCCTGCACACCGCCCTGCGCGTCCCGCAGATGCGCCAGCTCCCGCTGGTCGAGACCGCGATGGGCCGCCAGGCCCTGGCCCTGCTGGGCAAGTTCGAGGCCGCCTGCACCGCCGCGGACGACCTCGCCGAAGCCTCGTTCGAGCTGTTCGAGCAGCACCCCGACGCCGCGGTCATCACCAGCTTCCCCGGCCTCGGCGCGCTCAGCGGCGCCCGGGTCCTCGCCGAGATCGGAGACGACCGCAACCGCTTCGCCGACGCCAAGGCCCTCAAGGCCTACGCCGGATCGGCGCCCGTCACCCGAGCCTCAGGCAAGAGCCATGCCGTCATGGTCCGCCGGGTCAAGAACCAGCGCCTGGCCGCAGTCGGCTACGTCTGGGCCTTCGCCTCCCTCACCGCCTCGCCCGGCGCCAGAGCCCACTACGACCGCCGACGCAAGGCTGGCGACCGCCACACCTCCGCCCAGCGCAACCTCTACAACCGCTTCCTCGGCTGCCTTCACCACTGCCTGGCCACCGGCACGCTCTACAGCGAGAGCACCGCCTTCCCCGCCCCGCCCAAACTCGAACTGGCCATCGCGGCTTGACCCGCAAACCCCATCGGATGTCTACAAGCCCTACATGCTGCGGCGATGGGAGGAGACCGGCGGCAAAATCAGCGGCATGACACTGCTCGGCGAGATCACCGCCCGGGGCTACCGCGGCGGATACACCCAGCTCGCCACATGGAAGCAGCGCGAACTGCTCCCGGACGGCCCGCCGCCACCGCGCCCGCCCACGGTCCGCGAGGCCACCGACTGGCTCACCCGCCACCCCGACGGCCTCACGGCGGACAATGCCATCCGGCGCAAGGCCCTCCTGGCCCACTGCCCCGAACTGGACACCACCGCCCACCTGGTCACCACGTTCGCCGAGATGCTCACCCTCCTCGACGGGGACCGCCTGCCCGAGTGGATCGCCGAAGCCAAAGCCTCGGGACTGCCCGGGATCAGCACCTTCGCGAACGGCCTGAACAGCGACTACCCTGCCGTCCACGCTGGACTGACCACGCACTGGAACTCCGGTCACGTCGAGGGCGCCGTGAACAGGATCAAAATGATCAAGCGTCAAATGTACGGCCGCGCTGGCTTCAGTCTGCTACGTAAGAGGGTCCTCCTTGCCCCTTGATCACGTGTCGGCGACAGATGGCATGATCCGCAAGGAGGTGACGTCATGCGCACGGACATGATGCAGTTTGCTGAACTGGCCGACCTGGCGGCCGAGCCGGTCGGGCCACCGCTACCGTGGGAGCGGTCGCGCGACGCATGCGGAGTTGAGTTCCCCGCGGACTACCGCGAGTTCATCGACCAGTTCGGGCCAGGAGAGGTCCGCAGCTACCTGGGTGTGAACGCTCCGTGGCCATGGCCGGGCACATCGCAGGACGGGGCAATCTTCCGCGTCTTCACGTCGAGGACCATCGATGACCTTGGTCCGGTGTTCCGGGAAATGCGTAACGAGGACCCGGCCCTGTGCCCGTACCCGCTCCTGCCAGAGCCGGGGGGACTGCTCAACTGGGGCGGCACCATACAAGGCGACCAGTTCTTCTGGCTCACCAGCGGCCCAGACCCCATGGAGTGGCCGGTGGTGGCGTGGTTCCGAGGGAAAGACCTGGGGGACGCGTGGCGACGGTACAACATGCGCTTCGTCGCCTTCCTCGTCCATGCCTTGTCGGGCAAAGACCAGGACATGCATGACCTGCTCAACTGGCCGAACGAGCCGATCTGGCAAAGGACTGGCTAAGCAGTCACAGGGAGTAGTCGACTCACAGAACCTGGGTCAGACCCTACTTCACCCCGGTGAAAACACGCACCCTCCACCACGGCGCCGGCCTGGCCCGCGGCTGGACGGAGTGCGACCGGAGCGCGACGTCGACGGCCTGGGTGGCCCTGGTGGACGGCCGTATCGTTGTCGGCGCACGCCCGGGCAGCGGCGTCCCGGAGCCCGTCGCGCATGCCGAGGCGTGGCAGGCCGGCGTGACCTTGCTCGCCGCCCTCGCCCAGCACCCCGACCGCCCCGACCACGCCCAGGACGAGGACGACGGCCGCGGAGCGCTCCTCGGACCTCGTGGCATGAAGCACCACGCCGTATGCGATCCTCTCGCTGTCACAACGATGGCACGGAGGAATCATGCTCGTCACGCTCACCGGAGGAGCTGGAGCGGGGAAGACGACGCTCGCCGCGGCGCTGGTGGCCACCACACCCCAGGCACCCGCACGGGTGCTCCACGGCGACGACTACTACTTCCGGACTCCCGAGCACGGGGTGTGGGTACCCGATGAGTCCGGGGTCCAACGACTGGATGTCGGCGACCCCCGCTCGCTGGACCTCGAAGGCCTCGCCGAGGACACCGATGCCGCCCTGGCCGACTCACCCGTCGTCATCGTCGACGGCTTGTTCGCCCGCCACGTCACCCCGCGGACGACAAGGGCGCGCTTCGATGTCTTCGTCGACCTGCCCGCCGATCTTCGCCTGGCCCGGAAGATCGAGCGCAAGTGCCTACGGGACGGCTTCCCCCTCGATGTCCTCCTGCGGAACTACCTCAACCACCGACGCGCTGCCCACGACCAGCACATCGAACCCCTGCGCGATCACTGCGACCTGATCGTAGACGGGAGCCTCCCCGCCGAGGTGCTTGCCCAACTGCTCTGGACAGCGATCGCGGACAATGAACCGATCCACAACTCTTGACGATTGCTCACCATAAGGTGCTCCCCGGCCCGCGGCCGGGGCGAGGGCTTTGCCGGCTGCTTCCGTCCCGGCTGTCGCTGACGAGACCTCGGCCCGCGTGCGCGCGTCGGGCCCAGTGCTCCGACGGAACGCTACTGGCCAGAGGCCTCCGGAGCGGTGAACAGGTCCTGCAGGGTCTGGGTCGCCTGAGCGGCAGAACTGCCGCCAGCCCCGTCAAGCCGCCAGCGTTTGGGGAGGTGCAGCCTGAAGGGGCAGGCCTACCTGGACAGCGTCGACGGCGCCCTGACCTTCGAGGGCCTGCGCCCCGGGAAGTTCACCGTGGGCGAGACCGACGAGCCCGCCGACGGCAGCGTGACCGCGCCCCCCGGGGCGGTCCTGGCCTGGCCGGCCGGCCACTCCAGGCTCGACCCGGAGCGCTTTCCCCATGGCGCTGTCGCCACCTGGACCGCCACTCACGGATGGCAGGCCGCGGCCCTTCGTCCCGATGGCACCAACAACACCCCCGTTTCCCTTCCGCTGACGCCTCTGTGCGAACCACACCGGGTCGTCGACGTCATCTCTCACGTCCTGCTCGGCCAGGCCGTGCCCGCCGGCCTGGAGCGGGAGGCCACCGAGATGCCGGGGGCCGGCCCGCTTCGATGCGACGACGGACCCGCGGTTGACCCGGAACTGGCCCTACTCCGAGCCGAGATCTGGGGCCACTTCCACGGCCACCCCAAGGGCCGAGCCGATGACGGCCGCTTCGCCTCCGCGCTGGTCTTCCCCGTCGCGAGTGACGGGACGTGCTGGAGCCAGCAGGGTGTCCAGATCACCTACGGCGACGCCGTCGCCGTCGCCGACCTCGACGGGTACGGCGAGTTCCTCGAGCTCATCGCCAGCCGGTGCCCGGTGATCGAAGGCCCCCTGGTTCTCACCCTGTGACCCGGAATCCGTCTCCTGAGGTTCTGCGCATCCGACCCTCAAGGCACCCGCCGTGGCGTGCGTGGCGCGCCTCCTCGCGAGAGCGGCTTGACCGCCGCGGCCCGTTCAACAAGGCGGGCTTGACCCCCGATCCACCCCGACAACGCTGCTGACTCCGCCCGGCGGCGGTCCGTCCGCGGAGCGCAACACGAGAAACGAGGCTGTCATGAGCGCAACAATCACGTCACCGTTCCCCGCGCTGTCCGACGTCGCCGACCTCTTCGACGACGACCCGCAGTTCGCACGCCATGTCCGTAGGGCCGAAATGCTCTCGCACGCCAGGGGACTACCGCGCTGGCTCAAGGGCAACGCCGTCGACCTCGTGCTCGTCCTGCTGGCCGGACAGGACCTCGGCCTGACGACCTGGGAGGCCATCAACAGCTTCTACCCGGACGACAGCGAGGAGAGTGGGCTGGCCCTCTACGCCTCCACGCAGCGGGCCCTCCTGCACCGCGCCGGCTGGGGCTGGCGCATCGTCGAAGCGACCGAAGACCGCTGCGTCGTCGCCGTCACCGACCCGAACAGGCCGGACCAGAACGAGCTCCTCACCACCTACACCATGCACGACGCCCTGGTGGCGGAGCTGACCAGCGGCCCGAGAGCCGACTTCTGGCGGCGTTACCCCAAGCAGATGCTCTACGCCCGCGTCACCAGCCTGACCGTCAACACCCACGCCGCGCACGTCGTACGCGGAGCCCCCCGCGGCTGGGGCACCCTCCTCGCCGCCGACCCCGCCCCCCTGCCCATCGCGACCCCCGGAGCCGTCCCGCAACCCACCCCGAACAGCGCCCCGACCGCGGAGCGACCCCTTCAGGACCCGGTTCCCACACCCGAACTCGGCGACGAAGCCCCCATGCCGCACGGTGACACCACTTCAACGCCCGCGCCCATCCATCCGACTCCTCCTGCCAACCCGCCGCAGTCCGCCGACGCCTCCACACCCACCAAGGCACTGACACCACCGGACACCACGCCCACCGCGCGACCCACAACCAACCCGACCGACACCAACGAGCACGACGACCACACGGCCATCCCGGAGCGCACCACGCCGGCGCTTCTCGCAACGCCGCCAGCCGCCCCACAACCCGACACAGACGGGGCCCACCCCACCCCCCGCCAGTCCGAACACGCGAAGACGGCCACGCCCGAGAGCCCGGAACCCCGCCAGGCCGCCTGGAAGGTCCTCCGCGACATGGCGGACGCACTCAAGCCGAACGGCGTCTACCAGATCCTCCTCGGCAACACGAAGAAGATCGCCAAGGACAAGGCGAACGGCATACTCACGGACGCCGACGAACAGCTCATCCTCGAGGCGCAGAAGACCCTCGGGGCCTCCTCCCACGCGATCTACCGACAGCTGTACAAGCCGACCGCACCCTCCACATCCGAACCCGACCAGAGCCCCCCGACCCCACTCCGGATCGCCCCCCGGGCGGAAATGCCCGACCTGTGCCACTGCGACGACACCCCGGTCGACCACCACCGCGACAGCTGCCCGGACGCCGCACAGTGAACCGACCCGAACTCGAAGGGCACCGCCGCAAGCTCGAAGACGCGCTGGCAGCGGTATTCCGCACCGCCACCGCCACCAACCACCACGACCCCGCGGTCCTCTCCACCTCCGGCCTCGGTGGATGCACCCGCTGCGCCGCCTACCAACTCGCCCACACCACCCCCACCAACGACCACTCCCACCAGGAGCACCGCGCCTCCCACCTCGGCCAGGCCGTTCACGACTGGGTCCTGCCCCGCCTCGCCGCCCAACTGGGCCACAACCTCACCCTCGTCGAACACGACGTCACCCTTACCGCGCGCGGCCTGCAGATCCCGGGCCGACTCGACCTGTTCACCCTCGCCATCGGCGACGGCCTGCTCGTCGACCTCAAGACCCACGGCTACGACCAGGGCGACGACGGCGACGAACCCTCGCGCGCGCGCCTCCTGCAGGTCTACGGCTACGCCATGGCGCTGCGCCTGATGGGATATGTGATCCAGGCGGTGGCGGTGCTGCCGATGTCGCGTATTCACGGTGGCACCTCCGGAGTGTGGATCGGGGAGTTCGGGTCCAAGCAGGAGGCCCTCGTCGACGCTCGGGTGCGGGACCTGCTGCGGCATGCCAAGGCGCCCGCGTTCGCGCCGCGCGATGCACACCGAGGCCCTGGCCTGGATCTCACCTGTGATTTCTGCCCGTTCATGTCGATGTGCTGGCCGGGTGCCGAGCCGGCCCAGGCCGCCGAGGTGCGTACCGACGCCGACATCGTCGCCCACGCCCTCGGCTACGCCGAAGCCGCCGTACAGGAGAGGCAGTGGAAGAGAGAGAAGCTATACCACCTGGCGGCGCTCGGCCGGACCCGCCCGGGCCGATACGAGGCCAACGGCTTCGAAGTGGAGGTCAGGACCTTCCCCGGCGGGAAACGCCTGCATCAGAGCAGGGCGAAGGAGCTCCTGAAGGAGAACAACCTGCCCGTCCCCGTGACGACGGACAAGGACTCGCGCCGCGCTCTTGTCCACCGCCGCCCGCCCACCTGAGACCCACTACGCGAGGCACAGCACGTTCGTCGCCGTAGTACCGCCGGCTCCTTGAGGGCCAGGCGGTGCCACAAGTCCGAGGCTCGCATTTCGCAGACGGAGCGGAAGCAACACCTCCACCGCCCCGGGGGCTGCCATGTCGGCTGCCGGTGTCGCCACAGCCCTGTGATCGCCATGCTGGTCGCTCTCACGGCACTGAGCAGCTGCGCCAGCAGCCCGGTGGACTCGCCACCGGCTTCACCAGCAGCAACCCCGACCATCGCCAACGGCACCGCATCCCTGCACCTGCCCATCGATGCCTACATGCTGCCCCCGGTGGAGTCCGTGCCGTTCGACCGGCTTCGCCGCGCCGTCACAGCCGATTACATGCGCCGCTAGGTGTGTTGTTCGGGGACGTTGGTGACACGCGGGGTTGGTGCTTGAACAGGTGAGGGCCTTCTGGCTCGGTGGGGATTGCGACGTCTCGACCGAGTTCAGGAGGCCCTCGTGCCCCACCGTAATGCCCCGCTGACCGAGACCGGCCGCTTGCGGCTGGCGCGTTGTGTCGTCGATGACGGCTGGCCCCTGCGCAGGGCCGCGGAACGGTTCCAGGTCAGCCACACCACCGCCGCACGCTGGGCGACCCGCTACCGCAGGACGGCGCCACAGGACCCTCTTCTTCGTCCCGCTCCTGCCGGTCACCCGCGGCGATCGACCAACGTAGGCGATGCACCGTTCACGGAACCTACGGAGAAGCACGGGAAGAACGTGGCCCTGGCGGTCGACCTCCCCGAGCACGGGTAGGTCCACGAGAACACCGGCCCCGACTCCGGTCGTCGGCAGGTGCCGGTACGTGCGTGGCGGCCGGCTCCCGGCCGTCGCGCAAGGCTGCGGTGAAGACGTCGGCCAGCTCGTCGCTGTCCTCGGACAGGTCGGCCCGGGTGAGCTCAGCCATGCCCAACCACACCGGTCTCCGACCGGGCCCGCGCCTTCGCCGGCAGCACCCGAGACCTGCTCACAGTCCCGGAGGAGACGCTGATGGATCACTTCACCACCGTCGTCCTGACCGGCGTCGGCCCGGGCAGCGGGGCCGACGACCGCGCCAGCCCACCCTCGGAGGTGCCGTCAGAACGGCGGCTCCTCGCAGTAGGACGGCGTCGGTGCGGCGGGCACGGGCGGTCGTTGCAGGATCTGTACCGCGTCCTGGACGCGGCCGAGGTCGATGAGGTACCCGGCGAGCCGCGCGCCGGCGGTGGCAGCATCGCGTTCCAGGACCGCCACCGCTTCCGCGGTGCGCCCGGCCTCGGCGAGTATCTCGGAGACGCTCCAGGCCGCGTACCAGGTGGAGCCCTCGGGGTGGGCCCGGGCCAGTTCCAGCGCTTCGTCGACCAGGCCGAGGCCGGCCATGAGCGCGAGCCGCGGCCCCAAGAACTCCCACTCCTCCTCGCCGCCGCGGCGTGCCCTGAGGGCATCGAGGTAGGCCAGAGCGTCGTGGGCCCGGCCGTGGTCGGCGTACAGGGTGCACAGCGTGCCGACGATCCAGTTCTCCGCGCCGCCGGGGAGGTCGGCGAGCCCGCGCATCACCTCGATTGCCTCGCCGGCCTGTCCGTTCCTGACCAGTAGCCGGGCGAGCGGGACGGCCACGTGCCACAGGCCGTCGGACCCGGCGGCGAACTCCCGGTAGGCGTCGACGGCCCTGTTCGCGGGTCCACGCGACGGCCTCGGTGACCGAGGTCCATGTCGGTGGGACCCGCAGTCCCGGCCGGTCCAGGTCCAGGCCCTCCAGCACGGCGCGTCGGCGCTCGTAGGTCTCGGTGAGCAGCGGCCGGTCGGTGTGCGGCAGGTCGAACGCCACGAACAGCGCGGGGGCGGCGCGGGCGCCGGCCTGGACGGAGGCCGGGCGGGTGCGGTGGACGCGGCCCTGCAACGCGGCGAACGAGGGCGCCCCGCCCCGCATCACCACCAGCTCGCCGTCCAGGATCAGCGGTCCGGGTACGCCGGCCAGCGCGGCGACGACCTCGGGGAAGCGGTCGGTGTAGTCGGTGCCCGCGCGGCCGACCAGCCGGGCCCGCTCGTCCTCCAGGTAGGCGATGGCCCGGGCGCCGTCCCATTTCACCTCGGCCCACCAGCCCGGCCCGGACGGCAGCGGCCCGGTCGTCGCCAGCATCGGTTCGATGTGCGGCAGCCGGACCTGCGCGGATCCTCGGGAGGAGGCCATACCTCCAGCATCCGACCAGATCGGCCGATACCGGAACGCGATGCCGCCGAGCGGCGCAGTGCCCCGCGGGCGAGCAGACCGGCGGCCGGGCCGGCGCCGTGTCGGGGCGTGCGGGACCCCCGGGGGGTCACCGTGGTGTCGTGCCCCAACTGCTGTCCCCGGTCGCCTCCCAGATGGTGTCCGGCATCGCGCCCCAGGTGGAGTCACGGGTCAGACCCCAGACGGAATCGCGGCGGGCGCGGGCGGGGCGAGCGGTCACGGTGGCCTCCTGGGTACGAACGATCAGGGGAAGCCACAGTAGGGGCCGCGGCCGGCGCTGTCACCCATTCCGGCCGGCCCGCGCCGAGCTGACCTGACCGGCCGGACGGGTCAGCGGGCAAGGGTGACGGTGATCGGGACGTCCTCGCAGTCGGCCGCGACATGGTGCAGCGCGGCCAGTTCCACCGGGTCGACGGACAGACCCCAGCGGGTCTTCACCGCGGTCCAGTCCTGAACGTACTGGCACTGGTAGCTTCGTGTCGGCAGCCACTGCGCGACATCCTTGTCGGCCTTCTGCCGGTTCGAGCGGGCCGAGACCGCGATCAATGTGCGCGGGTCGCCCTGGTCGTTGGCGTAGGCCTCCCGCTCGGCCGCGCTCCACCGCGAGGCGCCCGAGTCCCAGGCCTCGGCGAGCGGTGCCAGGTGGTCGACGTCCAGGCCGGCCGCGTCGGTGATCGTGAGATCGTCGTACGGGCTGAACCACACGCCGCCGGCCAGCGCGCACTTCGGGCCGACCTCGGGTGCCACCAGCGCCTCGGAGCGGATCACCTCACGACGGGTGTCGCACCCGTCCGCCGGGTCCTGGCCGGCGTTCCAGTGCCTGAACGCGGTACGGACGTAGCCGGTGCGGTCCTCCGCGGCGACCGGGAGCGCGTCGATCAGCTCGGTGAACCGCGCGGTGAGCGTCTCGCCGGCCGCCGCGCGGATCGGCAGCGGCCGGGCCGGCGCCGCCGCGACGGCCGGCGGCATCCCCGCCGCCGCGGCCAGCAGTACCGCCACCGATCCCACCGCGGCCGCCCGCCACCCCGCTCGTCCGAGTCCCATCCCGCCGTTCCTCCCGCTCGATGATCACCGTCGTGGTGATCATCGAGCGGGAGCGGACTCGGGCGGCCCGCGCCACGGCGGGGCTTCACCCGTGCCGGGGAAGTAGTCGTACCGGCGGGGGCCTGCGTGGGGTCGGTGTCGCCGCAGGATCCACCGTCCCGGGACGGTGGCCGGAACACGGATGACTACGCTGGGAGTTCGTCTGGGCACTCTACGCTGTCACTCATGAAGCTTCAGTACGTCACGATGGCCCTGGCCGCCCTGCTGATCGCGCTCCTGGCGGGCGCCGGCGGCTACTACCTGCGCGACGCCCAGGAGAGCGCTCCCGCCCCCACGTACGTCACCGTGCCGCCGAGTCCCGCCGCGACGGCACCGCCCGCCGCCACCCCCAGCCCGGCCGCGCCCGCGCCGTGACGACCCGGGCGCGGCGCTCACTCGCGCACCGCCCAGAACCGGTCCGCCTGGTCGTGCTCCTGGACGGACGCCGACAACGAGCCGGGCGTCTCCTTCCACAGCATCCGCCACGTCGTGGCGCCCCCGTACTTGTCCACGATGACCGACAGGTTCCGGGTCGTGTTGACCCACGACGAGGTCTGGTCCTGGAAGCCGTAGTCGGTGAAGCTGACCGGCTTCTCCTCGTACACCGCGGCGAACTGCAGGCGCCGGCCGGCCCAGTTGATGTCCTGGTAGAAGCAGTAGTAGGTCGGGTCGTGCGGGCAGCCCTTCCAGTCCGCGTCCGCGGCGGCACGTCGTGGGACGTCGCCGCTCCAGGTCGGGGCACGGGCCTCGCCGGGCAGCGGCAGCACCACCACCGCGCCGTCCGGGTAGGTGATCTCGTTCGCCGCGCTCTGGTACCCGCCGCGGCCGCCGGCGAGCTGCTCGTCGACCACGTGCTGGAGGTCCGCGCGCTGCCCGGGGGTGAGCGCGGTGATGATCGGCCGGGTGTCCTCCGGACCGCGCGGCCGCGCCCCGGCGGCCTCGGCGCCGAGTAGGGAGGCCACGGTGAGCGCGCCGGCCGCCAGCCGCAGCGCCGGGGAGCGGGGGAAGGTCAGCATTCGGCAACCCTATGTTATCGCCCGGCCGCGTACGGTGGTACCTGGCCGTGGGGGAGGAGGCCTGGTTGCGCGATGGGGTGGTGGCGGCTTCCTACGGGTCCATGTCGGTGTTGATCCGGGACCGCAGGGCCTGGTGCTTGACCACGCACTCGGGCTGGGCGACGATCTCGGCGATCGTCAGCTCCTCCCCGAGGACGTGGAAGGTCTCAGCGGGCTGGGGCTTCCTGGCCTTGATGATGGTGGCGGGCTCTCGGCGGGTCCATGCCGTCCTTGATCCCCTGACGCAGGGTTGCCTTCCCCACTACGCACTCGGGCCGGGCGACGATTTCGGCGATCGTCAGGTTCTCGCCGAAGACGTGGAAGAACTCCGCCGCGGGCGGCTTCAGCGTCTCGGCGGTGAGCTCGACAGCGATTACGACAGCTACACCCACGTCACCGCAGTCGGATTCGGTGTGTAAGGCCGACGTTCATCGGTCGGCCGGAAGACGAAAACCTCCCCCCGGGTGGCCACATTCGATCAACGCCCACACGGGGGGCCGGATGGGCCACGGCAGATGCCGTGGCCCCCGGCCCGCTGGTCGGAGCCGACTGGGCCTGCCAGCTCAGCCGACACAGAGTCCCCCTCCTGGAGGCGACGTAGATGCGCAAGCGGGTACGAGGGAGACCTCGTCGAGGACACGTCGGGGTTGGTCGGCCACCGCGAAACGGCGAGCTGCCGGGGGGCTCAGCCAGGTGACTCGCCGTCCGGCGGGCAGCGGCGCCCGAACCGCTCCAGTCACAGAGCGCCTGCAGTAGCGGGCCGACGGCCCGAGTGAGCTGACGGCCAGCCGGGTTGGCCCGCGCCCGGTGGCGAGGCTAGGCCGGAAACGCCCGTTCGACCGGCTCTGGCGGGCGCACGCTCCTCACGACGATCCCGTCGACCGGGATTCCGACACAGTGTTTCCCGGCTGACGGTCACTTCGCGTGCCGCCATGGCGGAAACGTTGAGTGGCGCACCTCCGTTACCTAGCCTCCCATCGACCAGGAGAAGCCCGACGTGGCCGGGATCACCCAGGCCGTCAATGACGTCGGCTGCCAGTGCACCCCCGAACCGTAGACCGTCGGGCGGCTCTCGACGTCGAGCAGGTCGCCCTTCAGCGCCTGCGCGACGCCGATTGGGCCTGACCGCCCCACCAGCCGCTGCCAGCGAAGGAGATGCTATGGCCACTACACCCGCCAGGGCGCAGACCCAGTCTTACGTGCACGTCGTGACCGCCACCGAACGCTATGAGGGCAGGCAACGCGCCGACATCGTCGCCGGAATCTCCGCTGAGTCCGTCGGTGCCCGTCGCCTG
This sequence comes from Kitasatospora sp. NPDC059327, assembly GCF_042752535.1. Lineage (NCBI taxonomy): Bacteria > Bacillati > Actinomycetota > Actinomycetes > Kitasatosporales > Streptomycetaceae > Kitasatospora > Kitasatospora sp. NPDC059327. The sequence continues at coordinate 47,056 of NZ_JBHYYB010000062.1, forward strand.
TGCATGCACCTCGTCACGATCCCACCCGGCGCGCGAGGGGAGATTCACCTCCATCACGACCATGAAAGCGCCCTGTTCATTCTCGAAGGCACCGCTACCACCCGCTACGGATCGGGCCTCGCCCACCAGGCCATCGCCGCAGCCGGCGACTTCGTGTACATACCGGCGGGCATGGCCCACCAGGCCATCAACCTCAGCGCCAGCGAACCGGTGCGCGCCGTCCTCGCACGCACCGACCCCAACGAACAGGAGAGCGTCGTCCTCCTGACCCCCGACGGACACCCCCGGTTGTAACCGGGCGGACTGGCAGCCCGGCCCGCCGGCACCGCCTACACCACGCGAGGAACTCTGCCGGCGCCCAACAGCCTCTTCCGCGGTTCGACGGTCCGGTGGTCCCCAGGTTCTCGGTCCAGCCCCCGGTGCGGCCTCGCCCACTGACAACCGCGCGTCACCCGAACCGCCAACGACTGGAGAGCAAGCGCGATGAACGTTGGGATCCTCGGTGTCGGTGCCCATGTGCCCGAGAACGTTGTGTCGAACAGTGATCTGGAAGAGCTGACCGGGCTGACTGACACCTGGGTCAGGGAGAAGACGGGAATCGAGCAGCGCCGCCACTGCGCTACCGGCGAGCCGGTAGCGGACATGGCACTCCACGCCCTCATGGACGCCTGCCGACGATCCGGCATCGATCCTGGGGAGATCGACGCCCTCGTCACGTCCACCAGTACCCCGGCGGGCGTCATGCCCGGGCTTGGAGTGCGCCTGATCGCCGACGCCGGCCTGAACCTGGCCATGACTCCGGTCGACGTGGTCGGTGCGGGCTGCGCCGGCGCGGTGGGGCTCCTACACCTGGGTGCGCGGCTCGTCGAAGCGGGCGTCGGCACTGTCGCGGTCGTGCAGTCGGAGGCGAGCAGCAGCCTCATGCGGCTGCACGACGTCCGCAGGGGAGAGGCCCTGCCGACGACCATCTTCGGCGACGGCGCGTGCTGCTGGCTCCTTCGTCCTTGCCGGGACGGTACGGGCATCCTCTTCAACGCGACCCGGACCGACCCTGCCGGCAACGAGGGCCTGGCTCTTCACGGAACCGACATCCACAGCTTCGCCATGGATCCGCGGGCGGTGAAGCGCTTCGCGCTCCGCGAGGTGCCCGCCCTCCTCGGGCGTTTGGAGGAAGGCAGCGGGACGCCCGTCGCGGCCGCCGACCTGATCCTGCTGCACCAGGCGAATCTTCGGCTGATCGAAGGGGTCCTCGACATCCTGGACGTGCCGATATCACGGACATGCACCACCGTCCAGGACTACGGCAACACCATCTCGGCCTCTGTAGGGATCACCGCCGCTCGGGCGATCGACGCCGGCCTCCTCGCCCCGGGCGCGCTCGTGTTCCTGGCCGCCTTCGGCGCCGGCTGGACCACCAACGGGACGGTGGTCCGGTGGTGCGCTCCGGCCGACTTTGTCCGCTGAACAGAACCTTCCTGACGCGGCGAGATGCTGGGAGCCAGTTGGGCAGCGGCTTCGGAGCCGCCCCGCTCCGTCCGGGCTGGGGATCGTCTGCGGTATGCCCGGGCCAGCCCTGCCAGGCCGGGGTGAGCAGAACCGTCACGAGAGGCTGCGCCGCCGTGTCTGGCATCCGGCAGCGCATGGCGTAGCTGTGCTCGCCCTCCTCCACACCTGCGTTCCGAGGCCCCGCCACGGCGGCGGGGGACTGCGCACGGCCTTGCTCGCGTGCTGTCGGGAACGGCGGCTGGGGGTGTGGATGACCGAGGCCACGACAGGGTGCGACGAACCCGGGGTCAAGTGGCGCTCGACATCCGCCGGCCGTACTCAGCGGGGATGTACGACTTTCCCGGCGGGATGACCAACTTCGAACCGGATCGGGTGGCCACCGAACAGGCCCTCGCCGGGTTCCCCCAATACCCCGTCGCGGCCTGCGGCAACCGGGCTTTCATGCACCGCACCACCAGGATGCTGGCTCAAAGCGGCGTCACCCAGTTCCTCGACATACCTGGACCGCGAGTTCACTCTGCTCATCATGGAGCTCGGCGCCGCCACGGCGTCCGGCCGGCCCGCCGCCGAGAGGCGGCCGGATGAGCAGGCGCCCCGCTGCGGGCTCGCCCCGGGGCGCCCCACGGGTGCTGTCCGCCACCGTCTGCCCGCCCCACACCTCGCTGCCGTGGTCACCCGCCGCCCTCGACGCCGGGCTGCACGCGGCCCTGGCTGCCCTCGCGGGGACGGCCGCCCAGTGGCGCGAGGCCTTTGAGAACGTGGACGAAGGCGTCCACGCCGAAGTCGCGAGCGCGGCGCCGAAGACCGCCGCCGTGTCGGCTCGGAAGCGCTGAGTCGCAGGGCTGTTCACGGCCGCCGGTTCGCACGAACAGCTCCGGTTGAGGCGGGTCGACTACGCAGGGGCCGTCGTGCCGTCGCGAGGGCCGAGGGCGGCTAGAAGTTCTTGGTGGCCGTTGGAGATCAAGGACGGCAGCGGGCGCAGCGGAGTGTTGGGGGTGAGGGTGGTGGTGGGGAAGCGGTCGAAGAAGAGGCGTAGCGCGGTCTCGGTCTCCATGCGCGCGAGGGGTGCGCCGAGGCAGTGGTGGACACCGTGGCCGAAGGCGAGGTGGTCCTTGATGGTGCGCGTGGAGTCGAAGGTGCTGGCGTCTTCGCCGTGGATGTCGGGGTGGCGGCCGGCGGCGGCGAAGGCGGCGAGGATTGCCTCGCCCCGCAGGATCGTGATGGCGTCGGTCAGTTCGATGTCGTCGATGGCGAAGCGCAGGGGGAGGTAGGCGACGGGACCGTTGTGGCGCAGGCTCTCCTCGACGATGTCGTTCCAGGTGGCGCGGCCGGCGTGGACGTGGGCGAGTTGGTCGGGGTCGGTGAGCATGGTGGTGAGTGTGTTGTCGATGAGGTTGACGGTGGTCTCGTAGCCGGCGGATATGACGAGCAGGAGGGTGTCGCGCAGTTCCTGCTCGGTCAGGGCGTCGCCGTCGCCTTCGGTGTCGCGGGCGTCGATGAGCAGGGATGTCATGTCGTCGCCGGGCGTGGTGCGCTTGGCGACGATGAGCTCGTCGAGTATGGCGTAGAGGGTGGTGGCGTTGGCCTGGGCCTGTTCGGGGGTGCGGGTGGTGTCGAAGAGGCCGTCGACGGTGGCGCGGAACTGGTGTCGCATATTGGCGGGCAGTCCCATGAGGTGGCCGATCACGCGGAGGGGCAGTGGGGAGGCGAGATGTTCGCGCAGGTCGGCCGGTTCACCTTCGGGGATGGTGGCGAGGTGGTCGAGAAGGTCCTGGACGATCTCCTCGATCCGGGGCTTCAGCGCCTGTACACGGCGGGTGGTGAAGGCGCCGCCGATCAGGCGGCGCAGGCGCCGGTGGTCGGCGCCGTAGGCGGTGAACATGTTCCTGACCGCGACCCACAGCGCCAGCGGCCACGTCGTGGCCGCCGCGGGAAACCCGGGCCAGTGTTGGCGGGCGTCCTTGGAGACGCGGGAATCCATGAGCAGGGCCTTGAGGACCGCCGGGTCGGCGACGGCCCATGCCTGGACACCGAGGATGTCGACGCGGGTCGCCGGGGCGCTGTGGAGGACGGCGGCCTCGGCGTCGCGGCTGTAACCCGTGGGATCAAGGACGAGGCGGGACATCACAAGGACTCCTTCGAAGGCGGCGGGTCGGGAAACCGTGGCGGGTGCCGGAGACGGGCAGGTGAACGAGCAGGGTGGCCGGAGGGCCGGACGGAGCCCGGTAGAACGGCCAGGCTCCCGATGAGGGACGGCGGACATCGCGAGTGTCCGGTGTCCTGCCTGCACGCTAGGTAGAGAACACGCCAGGCCTCCACGCTGTGGTCGGTCGGGCGAGCGAAGAGACCGCCAGGCGGAAACCCGTCGCACCACATCCCGGATAGCGGGAAGCCGAGGCCCTCAAGGGCACTGACTTGATACTGGTGGACTCGCGTCTTCAACCGCCGCGAGTAGATCCACCTCACTCCGGCACCGCTACTGAACGTCACAGCCCTTGTGAGGAGATTCTGGGTGTCAGGGGCGAGCCATTGCCGGGAGTGATCGACGATTGGAGACCTTCTCCTTCGCCTGCGGGCTGCTCGAGGAGGCTTGAGCCGCAGGACTTGCTTGCTCTTCGGCCGGGCCGCGGTCGGCCTTCGATGTGCGCCTGACCGCGCTCAGTGCCCGTTGCCCCGCTGCTCGGGTAGGGGCCGGAGGCGGGAGATCGGACCGGTGGGTTCGCGGGGGGTGAGCGGACAGCTCGACGTCTCCGTCGAGGACGCGGAAGACGGTGTCCGAGATGAAGATGGTGACGGTCTGTCAGTGGTCTACCGGACGCGGGACACACGCCGCAGAGAGAATGGGGCCGGGGCTCAACAGCAACCGCTCTCACCTGAACTCGAGGCGCAGCGCGAAGAGTACGTGCGCCTTCTTCGAGCTGGACAGCTTTCCCCTTACGGGCTCCCAGCTTTGGCGTCAGCCGTGGAGGAGGCCGTTCTCGCACGCGCATGGGCCCGTACCCGAGTCCCGGGCGAGTCCGTGGGGAGCCGGCTCTACGTCCTCTCTGTCGCGGGGACGCACGGGCGGGTCAAGGTCGGGACGGCGGGCGCTGTTCGCAGCCGCATCCGCACTCACCTCAACGAGTACCACTGCAACGGGCACGGACTCACCGACGCTTGGATCTCGACCCACTCCTCGATGCCCGTTCCCAGGAGGCGGGCATACACCAGGCCCTGAGGTCGCTCTTTAACCGGCCGAGTCACCGGCGGGAGGAGTATCCGGATGGCGACTTCGACACCATTTGCGAGTTGGTGGCTGCCGTGGATGCGAAGTACGGCCTTACCGAGGAGCAGGTGTGGTTCCACGAGTGGGAGCAGCGGGAGCGTGCGCGAGCACGGGAAGCGGAGGTTCGCACGTTCGAGCGCCACGCGAAGCCCGCCTTCGAGGGCGGTGAGATTGGCGGGAACGCTGCCAGGTACTGAGCTTGATCGTGTGATGTCGGAGGCACTGGTAATCCTGCGGTGCGGAACACGTACAGGGCGGTGTACTGACCGTTGGCGGGAGGACCGCACGGACGCGGCTCCGGGCCGTGGAGCGTGGGAGCCCGCCGGCAGTGCCGGACCCTGCTCCCGTCGCGCCAGGCCCCGGGGACGGTCACGTCGTGTCGCCCCGCAGGATCCGCAGGGTCTGGGTGGAGTCATGTCTTCCGCCGAGCCTTCCGGCTCGCCCGCGAAGGAGGCCGGGCAGGCTGTCCAGGAAGGTCAGGAGGTCTGTGTACGGATCCTCGCTGTCGACCTGGGAAGACGGCGGATCATCCTGTCGACCAGATGTCTGCCCTAACTCCGTGCAGCCCCCGCGGCCTCAACCTGAGCCACGCAACGCGACACCTCCGGCCGGCGCGCGTCCGCCCGTCGACCGCGGTTCGAACCGGTCTGTCAGGGGACGGTGGCATGCTCAGCTGCCATGGACACCCAGCAGTTCTGGAAGCTGATCGAGGAAGCCCGCTCGCAGGTGCCGGCCCCGGACAACGGTGACGCTGGCTTTGTTCACGACTCGTGGTTCTGGCTCAACTTCCGGGCTCTGTCGCTGATTGAGGGGTTCCTTCTTGTTGATCACGGTGACAGGAGGATGCGGCGTCGCAGGAGGTCGAAGTTGGCCCGGCCGTACATC
>NZ_JBHYYB010000063.1:0-28515 GCF_042752535.1 Kitasatospora sp. NPDC059327
GACTGACGGCCCGGTCTCGGGCCGGGCGCCCCGGGCCCGGCGCGCGTGGCCGTACGCGCACCGCACACGGCCGGAGTGCCCGGCGCGCGTGGGCCGGAGCGGCGCGGCCCGGTTCAGGCGAACGGGGTGCGGTGCAGCGAGATCAGCAGGCGCCAGCTGTGTGCGGCGAGTTCGTCGGCGGTGGCCGGTACGAGGCCGTGCAGCCAGTCGGCGAGCAGGGCGGTGAAGGTCGCGGCGACGGCGGTGGCGACCAGCTCGGCGTGCGGCGCGCCGGCCAGCTCCCGTTCGGTGCGGCTGCGCTCCCGGAGTTCCCGGTGCAGGCGGTCGCCCAGCGGGCCGGTGCCGCCGGGCAGCAGCAGCGAGCCGTAGACCCCGGCATGCCGGTCCACGTCCGCGAGGAACGCGGCGAGGGCGGGCGGTGGCGCGGCCGGATCGGGGGTGCCGCGCCAGGCGTGCAGGGCGTCGACGCCGTCCCGGACGACCTCGGCGCAGGCGTCCACCGCGAGCGCCCGCAGGTCCTCGTAGTGGAGGTAGAAGGTCGCCCGTCCGACGCCCGCCCGGCGGACCACGGCCGCCACGTTGACCTCGGCCAGTGGGCGCTCGGCGCACTCGGCCAGCAGGGCGGTGCGCAGCCGGGCCCTGGTGCGGTCGGCCCGTGCGTCGGTCACCGGGCGACCAGGACGGCGGTGAGCGCCAGCGCGCCGGGCAGGGCCTGGGCGAACAGGATCCGACGGTTGGCGGTCGCCGCGCCGTACAGGCCCGCGACCACCACGCAGCAGAGGAAGAAGACCTGGACGCGGAAGCCGGTCGGGTCCTCCGCGACCAGGCCCCAGGCCAGGCCGGCGGCCAGGAAGCCGTTGTAGAGGCCCTGGTTGGCGGCCAGCGGCGCGGTGGCCTTCGCCATCGCCGGGTCGAAGCCGGAGAGTCCCCGCCCGGGCGCGCGCTCCCACAGGAACATCTCCAGGACCAGGATGTATCCGTGCAGTGCGGCCACCAGGCCCACCAGCGTGCTCGCGACGATGCCCATGACGGGGCTCCTTTCTGGACTGTTGTCCAACAATAATAGACACCTGTCCAGAAAGGCTGTGACCAAGCCTCGCTTCAAGAGGTGAAGTCACGTCGTGCGCAAGGAAGTTCCACTGCTTCATCTCTTGACCGCCATCCGGTGGGGCGGGACAGTGTGTCCACGGCTGAGAGCGCTCTCAGACCCTCGGGACACCGCTCCTCCCTCCCGTCCCCTGGGCCGCACCGTCCCCAGGGCCGCACCGTCCCCTGGGTCGCCCTCCTCCGGGCCGTCCCACCCACACCCGTCCCCCCACGGAGGTGCACCACCGTGTCCGGAAACGCCTCACCCGGAACCACCGCCACCCGCCGACGCCGCCCACGCCGCGCGCGGGTCACCGTCCTGGCGGCCGCCGGCGCGGCCGCGGCTCTTTGCGCGGCGCTGCTCGGCACCGCGACGGCGGCCGTCCCGCCCCCGGCGGCCGGCTGGACCACGGTCTGGGCCGACGACTTCGCGGGCGCCGCCGGCAGCCTGCCCGCGGCCGCGGACTGGATCGTCGACACCGGCACCAGCTACCCCGGCGGTGCCGCCAACTGGGGCACCGGTGAGGTCCAGAGCTACACCGCCGACACCGCCAACCTCCGTCAGGACGGCGCCGGGAACCTGCGCATCACCCCGATCCGGGACGCCAACGGCAACTGGACGTCCGGCCGGATCGAGACCCGGCGCAGCGACTTCGAGCCGCCCGCCGGCGGGAAGCTGCGCATCGAGTCCCGGATCCAGATGCCGAACGTCACCGGCCCGGCGGCAGCCGGCTACTGGCCGGCCTTCTGGACGCTCGGCGCGCCGTACCGCGGCAACTACTGGAACTGGCCGACCGTCGGCGAGTTCGACCTGATGGAGAACGTCAACGGGATCGACCAGGTCTGGGGCACGCTGCACTGCGGCGGGAACCCCGGCGGCCCGTGCAACGAGACCACCGGCCTCGGCGCCGTGCACGCCTGCCCGGGCTCGGCCTGCCAGGGCAACTTCCACACCTACGCGCTGGAGTGGGACCGCAGCGTCAGCCCGCAGCAACTGCGCTGGTACGTCGACGGTGTGCGGTTCCACGCGGTGACCTCCGCCCAGATGGACGCCGCCACCTGGGACGCGGCCACCGCGCACGGGCACTTCATCCTGCTGAACGTCGCGATGGGCGGCGCCTTCCCCGACCCCGTGGCGGGCTACCGGACGCCCACGGCCGCCACCGTCTCCGGGGTCCCGATGCTGGTCGACTACGTCGCGGTCTACCGCTCGGGAGGCGGCACCACCCCGCCGACCACCACGCCGCCGACCACCACGCCGCCGACCACCACGCCGCCGACCACCACGCCGCCGACCACCACGCCGCCGACCACCACGCCGCCCACGACCACGCCGCCCACGACCACCCCGCCGGGCGGCAGCGGGAGTGCGTACGGCACCCTGCAGGCCGAGGCCTACGGCGGACAGTCCGGGACGGTGCTGGAGGCCACCACCGACACCGGCGGCGGCCAGGACCTCGCCGCGCTGGCCAACGGTGACTGGGCGCTCTACCCCGGCGTCGACTTCGGGACCACCCCGGCCCGGCAGTTCAAGGCGAGGGTCGCCTCGGGCGCGGCGGGCGGTGTCAGCGGACTCGTCGAGGTCCGCCTGGACAGCCGGACCGCCGCCCCGATCGGCTCGTTCGCCGTCGCCGACACCGGTGGCTGGCAGAGCTGGACGACCGTCCCCGCCAACATCGCCGCGACCACCGGCAAGCACGACGTCTACCTGACGTTCACCAGCGGCCAGCCGGCCGACTTCGTCAACGTCAACTGGTTCACCTTCAGCACCACCTGACGCGGGGCGCCGGGCGGTGGCGGACGGGTGTCGTCCGCCACCGCTTCGGCGCGCCCGGCCGCCACCCTGGCCGCCACCCTGGCCGGTCCTGTCCCCGGCCGCGGGGCCGCACGGGGCCGCGCGGGCCGCCCGGGGTGGTGGGAGCGCTCTCACTGCCGGTCCGGCGACCCGCTAGGCTCTGGGGACGAAGCGTCCGCGCGAGAGGAGTCCACGGTGCCGGAGCAGACGCCGCGTCCGACGCTGGAGTCGGTCGCCGAACTGGCCGGGGTCTCCCGGGCCACGGCGTCGCGGGTGGTGAACGGCGGCGAGGGAGTCCGCGAGGCCCTGCGGGAGAAGGTCCGGCGCGCCGTCGACGAGCTCGGCTACGTGCCGAATCCGGCCGCCCGGACGCTGGTCACCCGGCACAACCGGGCCGTCGCGGTCGTGGTGGCCGAACCCGGCAGCCGGCTGTTCTCCGACCCCTTCTTCGCCCAGCAACTGCGCGGCATCGGCCGTGAGCTGGCCGCCGCCGACCACCAGATGGTCCTGATGATGGTCGAGGACCAGCACGACTACGAACGGGTCGGCCGCTACCTGGCCGGCGGACACGTGGACGGCGCGCTGCTGTTCTCGCTGCACCAGCCCGACCCGCTGCCCGCCATGGCGCGCAAGGTCGGACTGCCCTTCGTGGTGGGCGGCCGCCCGGGCTGGCCGGGCGCCGAGTCCGACCCCGACCTGGTGTACGTCGACAGTGACAACCGCGGCGGGGCCCGGCTGGCGGTCGGTCACCTCCGCTCGCTCGGACGCACGGTCATCGCCACCGTCACCGGCCCGCTCGACCAGACCTCCTCGCTGGACCGGCTGGACGGCTACCGGGACGTGCTGCCCGACGGTGACCCGGCGCTGATCGCCGAGGGCGACTTCACCCCCGACGGCGGCGGCCGGGCGATGGCCGAGCTGCTGGCCCGCCGGCCCGATCTGGACGCCGTGTTCGCCGCCTCCGACGCGATGGCCTCGGGCGCGCTGCGGGTGCTGCGCGAGGCGGGCCGCCGGGTGCCGGAGGACGTCGCCGTGGTCGGCTTCGACGATGTCGAGTCGATCGCCGCCTGGACGGCGCCGCCGCTGACCACGGTGCGCCAGGACATCGAGGAGATGGGCCGGTTGATGGCCGGTCTGCTGCTGCGCCGGCTGGCCGGTGCCGGCGGCCGGTCGGGGCCGGCCGCTCCGGCGGCGGGCTTCCGGTCGGCCCTGCGGCCCGCCGGTCCGACCTCCGTGATCACCCCGACCAGGCTGGTCCTGCGCGCCTCCGCCTGAGCGGCTCGGCCCCAGCGGACCCCAGCGGACCCCAGCGGGCCCCAGCGGGCCCCAGCACGGCGCGGGCCCTGGGGTCCGCGCCGCCGCCGGTCGCCTTCAGGTCCTGAACGCCCGGCTCACGGTGTCCCCGAGGTTACGTTCGGGTTTCGACCCCTTGACCGCCGCGCCGCCGCGCGGCACTCTCCTCTCAGCGTCTGAGAGCGCTCTCAAGAGAGCGCTCTCAGAACAGCGACCGACCCCGCGTCCCGCCCGGTCACCCCGCGCCCCCGCACGTCCGCACCTCCCCGCGCCCCGCACCTCCGCGCCGTTCGCAGCCCACCCCACCCGCCCCGCCAGGGAGTCCTCATGCGCCGCTCCGCCGCCGTGCTCGGCAGTACCACCCTCGCCGCCGCCCTCCTGCTCACCGCCTGCGGCAGCTCCGCCGGCTCCTCCGACACCGCCGGCGGCGAGGTGACCATCACCGTCGACCTCTTCGGCACCTTCGGCTTCGAGGAGAGCGGCCTCTACGAGGAGTACATGAAGCTGCACCCCGGGATCACCGTCAAGCAGACCGACACCCAGGACGAGGGCCAGTACTGGCAGGCCCTGCAGACCAAGCTCGCGGGCGGCGGCGGTCTGGCCGACATCCAGGGCCTGGAGGTCGGCCGGGTGGACGGCGCCTCGCTGCCGCGGATCTTCCGTTCGATCGTGCTGCCGGCCGCCCGCCCGGGGATGGCGGTGCTGGGCATGCTGACCTTCATGGCCACCTGGAACGACTTCTTCTGGCCGGTCGTCGCGCTCAGCTCGCAGAACCCCACCGTGCAGGTCGCGTTGAAGTCGCTGGGTCAGGGGTACGTTCCCGACCAGTCGATCGTCATGGCCGGCACCCTGATCGGCACGCTCCCCGTCCTGGTGGTCTTCGGCCTGCTCGGCCGCCAGATCGTCGGCGGCATCATGCAGGGCGCCGTCAAGGGCTGACCCCGACCCACACCTCCGGAAGGCGACATGACCGATCACGCCCAACCCCTCGTGTTCCCCGCCGACTTCCTCTGGGGCGCGGCCACCGCCGCCTACCAGATCGAGGGCGCGGCCGGGGAGGACGGCCGCACCCCGTCCATCTGGGACACCTTCAGCCGCATCCCGGGCAAGGTCCGCAACGGCGACACCGGCGACATCGCGACCGACCACTACCACCGGTTCCGCGAGGACATCGCGCTGATGGCCGAACTCGGCCTGCCCGCCTACCGGTTCTCGATCGCCTGGCCGCGCGTCCGGCCCGGCGGCAGCGGGCCGGCCAACAAGGCCGGGCTGGACTTCTACGACCGGCTGGTCGACGGACTGCTGGAGCACGGCATCACCCCGGTCGCCACGCTCTACCACTGGGACCTGCCACAGGAGTTGGAGACCCCCGCGACCGGCGGCGACGCCCCGGGCGGCGGCTGGACCGACCGGTCCACCGCCTGGCGCTTCGCCGAGTACGCGGCGCTGGTCGCCGGCCGGCTGGGGGACCGCATCGAGGCCTGGACCACCCTCAACGAGCCCTGGTGCAGCGCCTTCCTGGGCTACGGCAGCGGCGTCCACGCCCCCGGCCGCAGCGACCCGGCCGCCGCCCTCGCCGCCCATCACCACCTGCTGCTCGCGCACGGCCTGGCCGTCGGCGCGCTGCGCGCCGAACTCCCCGCCCGGGCCCGGATCTCGCTCACCCTCAACCTGGCGGCCGTGCGCCCGCGCACCGACGACCCGGCCGACCGCGAGGCCGCCCGGCGCATCGACGGCCTGGCCAACCGGATCTTCCTCGACCCGGTGTTCCACGCCCGTTACCCGGCCGACGTGCTCGCCGACACCGCCGGCGTCACCGACTGGTCCTTCGTCCGGCCGGGTGACCTCGCCGAGATCGCCCGGCCCCTCGACGCGCTCGGCGTCAACTACTACACCCCGACGGTGGTCGCCGCCGACGACCCGGCCGCCCCCGCTCCGCGCCAGGACGGCCACGGCGGCGATCGCTCCCCGTGGCCCGCCGACCACGGCATCCGCTTCCTGCCGGCCGACGGCGAGCGCACCGCGATGGGCTGGCCGGTCGACGCCGACGGCCTGTACGAACTGCTCACCCGGCTCCGCGACGACCTGCCCGGCCTGCCCCTGCTGGTCACCGAGAACGGCGCCGCCTACGACGACTACAGCGACCCCTCGGGCCGCGTGCGGGACCCGGAGCGGATCGGCTACCTGCGCGCCCACCTCGCCGCCGTCCACCGCGCGATCGCGGCCGGTGCCCCCGTGCGCGGCTACTTCCTCTGGTCCCTGCTGGACAACTTCGAGTGGGCGTACGGCTACGGCAAGCGCTTCGGCATCGTCCACGTGGACTTCGCCTCCCAGCGCCGTACGCCCAAGGACAGCGCCCGCTGGTACGCGGAGGTCGTGCGCACCGGTGAAGTCCGCCCGGCCGGCCCGCCGTCCTGACCCGGGCGCCGGCCTGGGCGCGGGGGGCCGCTTCGGGACGCCGGGAATGCGGTCCGGGACGGTGGTGGTTGCCGCTCACGTGACTACTGCCGCGCCCGCGATCCGTCTCTCGGTCCTGGACCGCTCCCGGACGAGACAGGGACACGAGCCGGCGCAGGCCCTGCGGGACACGGTGGCGTTCGCCCAGGAGGCGGAGCGGCTCGGCTACCACCGGTTCTGGGTGTCGGAGCACCACGGCGTGCCCGGGGTGGCCGGGTCGGCGCCCACCGTGCTCGCGGCGGCGGTGGCGGCGGCCACCGGCCGGATCCGGGTCGGCACGGGCGGCGTGATGCTCCCCAACCACCAGCCGTTGGTCGTGGCCGAGCAGTTCGGGGTGCTCGCCGCGCTCTTCCCCGGCCGGATCGACATGGGGCTGGGCCGCTCGGTGGCCTTCACCGACGGCGTCCGGCGGGCGCTCGGCCGGGACAAGGACGCCGCCGACCGGTTCGCCGAGCAACTGGCCGAACTGCTCGGTTACTTCGACGGGTCGTCGCGTACCCGTCGGGATGTCCACGCCCGCCCCGCCGAGGGCCTGGACGTCCCGGCCTTCGTGCTGGCCACCGGCGCGGGCGCCGACCTCGCCGCCGAGGCCGGGCTGCCGCTGGTGATCGGGGCGATCCGCGGCGAGGACCGGATGCTGGCCGCCATCGACCGCTACCGCGCCCGGTTCCGGCCCTCCGCACAGGCGGCCCGGCCCTATGTGGTGGTCTCCGGCACGGTGGCGGTCGCCGGGACGACCGAGGAGGCCGAGCGGCTGCTGGTCGCCGAGGCCTGGTCGAGCGCCTACGCGCGCACCCACGGCGAGTTCCCGCCGCTCGCCCCCGCCGAGGAGGTGCTGAACCGCCCGATGACCGCGCGCGAGCGTGCCGCCTACCAGCAGTCGCTGCGCGGGCACATCGCCGGCACCCCGGAGCAGGCCGCCGCCGCGCTCGCCGCGCTGACGGCCCGCACCGGGGCCGACGAGTTCCTGGTGACCACCAGCAGCTACGACCGCGTGGCGCTGCTCGACTCCTACCGCCTGCTCGCCGAGGCGGTCCGCCCGGTCGGCCCGGTCCCGGTCCCGGTCCCGGAACCGGGACCGTCCGACCCGTCCCCGTCCCCGTCCCTGTCCCCGTCCCCGGGTCCGGTCGGTACGGGACGGTGACGGCCCGCACCGGCCCGACGTCGGCGGCGGCCGGGTCCTCTCGCGCCGCCGTGGGAGGACCTCCGACGACACCCCGCCCCGGCTCCCCCCGCCCGGCGGGGTGGCCGACAATGGCCGGGTGAACGACACGGACTACCAGACACTCCTGGAGCAGGCGATGGAGGCGGCCCGGCGGGCGCCCGAACGGGGGCGGGCCGCCGACTACATCCCCGCCCTCGCGCAGGCCAACCCGACGGCCTTCGGGATGGCGATCGCCACCGTGGACGGCGCGGTCTTCGGTGCCGGGGACTGGGAGCACCCGTTCTCGATCCAGTCGGTGTCGAAGCTGTTCACCCTGGCCCTCGCGCTGGCGGACGGTGGCGACGAGCTCTGGCGCGGGGTCGGACGCGAACCGTCCGGCAACCCGTTCAACTCGCTGGTCCAGCTGGAGACCGAGAACGGCATCCCGCGCAACCCCTTCATCAACGCCGGCGCTCTGGTCGTCACCGACCGGCTGCTGAAGCTGACCGGCGACGCCGTCGGCGCGGTCCGGGAGTTCCTCCGGGCGGAGTCCGGCAACCCGGCCGTCGCGGTGGACGACTCGGTGGCCTCCTCCGAGGCGCGGCACGGCCACCGCAACGCCGCGATGGCGCACTTCATGGCCAGCTACGGCAACCTGCGCAACCCCGTCGACAGCGTGCTCGCGCACTACTACGCGCACTGCGCGATCGAGGCGAGCTGCCGTGACCTCGCCCTGGCCGGGCTGTTCCTGGCCCGGCACGGCACCCGCGCCGACGGCTCGCGGCTGCTGTCGCGCAGCGAGGCCAAGCGGATCAACGCGGTGCTCCTCACCTGCGGCACCTACGACGCGGCGGGGGAGTTCGCCTACCGGGTGGGGCTGCCGGGCAAGAGCGGGGTCGGCGGGGGCGTGCTGGCGGTGCTGCCGGGCCGCGGCACGGTCTGTGTCTGGAGTCCGGGCCTGGACGCGGCCGGGAACTCGGTGCTGGGCGTCGCGGCCCTGGACGCGCTGACCACGGCCACGGGCTGGTCCGTGTTCTGAGCGCCGGGTGCGGGAGGGGCGGCGCGACCGACGGTGACGCCCCGTCGACGCGCCGCCGGGCCGAGCGGATCCGGCCGCTTCGACGGGCGAACCCGGTATCGGCCCGCGCGGCCGGCCGGTCCTGTGGTACTGATCGACGGGTACCGGCCATCGGGGGAGCGGGACGCCGCCGCGCCCGCCCAGCAGGGAGGACCACGTCAGCATGACGCCGCGCACCGCCTCGCCCGTCCCGCCGCCCGAGACCGGAGAGACGCCCGAGACCGGGGGGCCGGCCGCCACCGGGGTCCCGGCCGCCGCCCCGGCGGGACCCGGCCGTCCGCCGCTGCGGCCGTGGGACGAGGTGGTCGCGCTGGCGAGCGACCTGATCCGGATCGACACCAGCAACACCGCGGACGCGGGCGGGGCGGGTCCCGAACGCCCGGCCGCCGAGTACGTGGCGGCCAAACTGGCCGAGGTCGGCTACGAGTTCACCTATGTGGAGGCCGGCGCGCCGGGGCGGGGCAATGTCGTCGCCCGGCTGCCCGGGGCGGATCCGGCCCGCGGCGCGCTGCTGATCCACGGGCACCTGGACGTCGTCCCGGCGGACCCGGCCGAGTGGAGCGTCCACCCCTTCTCCGGCGAGGTCGCCGACGGCTACCTGTGGGGCCGGGGCGCGGTGGACATGAAGGGCATGGTGGCGATGATGCTGGCCGTGGCCCGCGGTTACCGGCGCGACGGCGTCCTGCCGCCGCGCGATCTGGTCTTCGCCTTCGTCTCGGACGAGGAGGCGGGCGGCTTCCACGGCGCCCGCTGGCTGGTCGACAACCGGCCGGAGCTCTTCGAGGGCGTGACCGAGGCGGTCGGCGAGGTCGGCGGCTTCTCGGTCACCTTCGCCGACGCCACCCGTGCCTACCTGATCGGGACGGCCGAGAAGGGGGCGGTCTGGCTGCGGCTGAGGGCGCGGGGCACCGCCGGTCACGCCTCGCTGCCGCACGACGACAATCCGGTGGCCAAGCTCGCCGCGGCCGTCACCCGGCTGGAGACGCACCGCTTCCCGCTGGTCCTCACCCCCGCGGTGCGCGAACTGCTGGAAGGGGTCGCGGACATCACCGGGGTGCCGTTCGACGAGGCGGACCCCGAGGCGGCGCTGGCGCGGTTCGGGCACGCCTCCCGGCTGATCGGCGCCAGTCTGCGCGACACCGCCAACACCACCCGCTTCGATGCCGGGTACAAGGCCAACGTGGTGCCGGGCACCGCCCACGCGGAGGTCGACGGGCGGGTGCTCCCGGGGCGCGAGGAGGCGTTCAGGGCCGAGGTCGCCGCGCTGCTGGGGCCCGGCATCGAGCAGGAGTGGAACAGCCTGCCGGCCGTCGAGACCGCCTTCGAGGGCCGGCTGGTCGACGCCATGACGCTGTCGCTGGCCGCCGAGGACCCGGGCGCCCGGGTGTTGCCCTACATGCTGTCCGCCGCCACCGACGCCAAGTCGTTCCAGCGGCTGGGCATCCGCACCTTCGGCTTCGCCCCGCTGCGGCTGCCCCCGGGGCTGGACTTCGCCGCCCTGTTCCACGGCGTCGACGAACGGGTCCCGGTGGAGGCCCTGGAGTTCGGCGCCCGCGTGCTGGACCGCTTCCTGCGCCACTGCTGACGCCGGTGCCGGCACCGGTGCCGAGGCCACCGCCGGCACCGGTGCCGATGCCGGGTTCCCGCCCTACGGCGCGGCGGCGAGCCCCTCCGCCAGTTCCGTCAGCGCCGGACCGAGCGGGAGCGAGACCCGGACGGCGGCGTAGGCGTCCCCGCGCGTCGAGCCCTGGTTCAGGATCGCGACGGGCTTCCCGGCCCGGGCGGCGTGCCGCACGAAGCGCAGGCCGGACATCACCGCCAGCGACGATCCGAGGACGAGCAGCGCGCGGGCCCCGTCGACCAGCTCGAAGCAGTGCCGGACGCGGGGCTTGGGCACGCTCTCGCCGAAGAAGACCACGTCCGGCTTGAGGATCCCCCCGCACGCCCGGCAGGCCGCGACCCGGAACGAGGCCACCAGCGCGTCGGGGAGCTCGACGTCCCCGTCGGCGTTCCTCGGGGAGCTCTCGTCCCGGAACGCGCCGTTGAGTTCCCGCAGGCGCCGGTCGAGGTCCTCGCGCGTGCTGGTGCGCCCGCACCCGAGGCAGACCACCCGGTCGAGGCCGCCGTGCAGCTCCACCGCGTCCAGGGTGCCGGCCGCGTGGTGCAGCCCGTCCACGTTCTGGGTGATCACCGCCGACACCAGGCCGTCGCGGCGCAGCTCCTGGACCGCCCGGTGTCCGGCGTTGGGACGGGCCAGGGCGATCGACCGCCACCCGGCGTGGCTGCGCGCCCAGTACCGGCGCCGGGCCTCCGCGCTCGCCGTGAACTCCTGGTAGGTCATCGGGGTCCGGCGGCGCAGGCTCCCGGTGGGGCCGCGGTAGTCGGGGATGCCGGACTCGGTCGACAGCCCCGCGCCGGTCAGCACCGCCACGTCGCGGCCGGCCAGCAGCCGTCCGATCCCGGCCAGCCCCTCGTCGGGCGGCACGGTCGCCGCGGCCTCGGTCGGCTCGGGCATCGGGTCCACAGGCATGCCCACAGCCTAGCGACGCGGCGGAGGCCGTGCGGTGGGGGACGCCCTCGCCGCACGGCCCCCGGCCGGTGCGGGTCGGTCAGTGGCCGCCGGTGCCGAGGGCGGCCACGTCGGCGCGCAGGGCCGGCAGACCGGCGTACATCGTGCCGCCGGGGCAGTCGGTGGCCATCCAGTCGCGGTGGCCGCTGATCATCTCGACCGGCTTGGTCACGCCGTTGACCGGGTTGACGAAGGTGACGTGGGCCTGGGGGTCCAGGTGGTGCCCGCGGGCCACCGCGGCGAGCAGCGCGGTCAGCGAGGCCCGGGCGGCGGCGGTCGGCTCCTGGGTGCTGAGGGTGCCGAGCAGGGCGATGCCCAGGTTGCCCGAGTTGAAGCCGGCGGTGTGGAAGGCGGTGACGACGTTCCCGGACGCGTCGTGCGCCGGGATGCCGTCGTCGCCCGACCAGCGGCCCTCGTAGATCCGCCCGGCCTCGTCGATCAGGAAGTGGTAGCCGATGTCGCCCCAGTCGTTGGTGATCGCGTGGTACTCGTAGATCGCCCGCACGGTGGCCGCCGGGTCCGGGTCGGCGTTGGGGGTGTCGGTGTGGTGCACCGTCAGGGTCTGGAGCGGGTAGTACTTCGCGGGGGAGTTCTCCACGCCGTTCTTGAAGCGCTTGGTCTCGTCGGCGCCCCAGGCCGCCCGGGAGAGGTACTCGACGCCGCAGAAGGTCGAGGGCGTGGTCGGGGCGATCGCCACGGTGCGGACCGGCCCGTGCACGGTGTCGATGGCGGCGGAGCGGACGTTGCCGGCCCCGTCGGGCAGGCGCAGCTCGTAGCCGTGCGCGCCGTCGGCGGCGACCAGCGCGGTGGCGACACGGCCCGAGCGGTCCTCGTCGGGGCCGCCCGCGCAGCCGCCGGGCAGCGGCTGCCAGGCCCCGGGGGCCGCGCCGTCGTGGTGCAGCCTGATGGCGGCGCCGCGGGCGGGGCCGTCCCAGCTGACGCCGACGTAGCGGATCGGGAAGCCCGCCCGCACGGTGGTGGCCTCCCGGCCCGCCGCGGACTGCGCCCGGGTGACGGGGACGCGGGTGGTACGGGCGGCGAGCGGCGCGGCCCCGGCCGCGCCGGTGCCGGCGGCAGCCGTGCCGGTCCCGGCGGCGGCGGCCGACGCGGCCGGGGTGACGGCGAGCGCGGCGGCCGTGGCGCCCAGCGCGGTGACGAGGGTGCGCCGGGTGACGGCGGGCTTCGGGTGGGGCATGGGTGGTCCTGTCTCGGGCGTGATCGGGAACGGAGGGCTGACGAATCGCTCCGGATGCCAGGCCCCCGCTGACAGAAGATCAGTCAAGGGCGAATGTACACAATTGGCCCCGTGCATCCGTTCGATTCCTAGGAATCTTTGCCCGAAAGTGCAGGTCGGGTGGGGTGGGCGACCGGCGCCGTACCCGCCGGCTCCCCGGGCGCCCACCCCCTGCTCCGGGCCGCCGCCCGGGTCAGGCGGCCTCGGCCGCGGCCTTGATGCGCAGACCGAAGGCGGGCGCGTCCTTGCGGGCGGCGCTGAGGGCGAGGCCCACCAGGAGCTTGCCCAGGCCGTGGCCCTCCAGGGTGTTGAAGATCCGCACCCGGGTGGTGGTCGGCGACACCGGCGTCAGGTCGTAGCCCCCCTCGGCGGAGGTCACCAGGTTCTTCGAGATCTCGGTCCAGCGCAGCGTGCTCGGGGACCGTAGCTCGGTGATCCGGATCTTTCGCGTGGTCTTCATGCCGGCGTCCTTGACCGTGCTGGTGAACACGGTGCATCACCCTGGACGACGCACGGGGAGTCGGGCGAGCAGCCGAGGGTCAGGTGCCCACCTTGAGCGCGCTGTGCGGCAACTGTGCCCGGGGCAGGCTGGCTGTTCTCCCCGACGGCAGCGTGGCGCCGTGCGTGATCGGCCGCTTCCTGCCGACGGGCAACGTCAAGGATGGCGGGCTCGCCCCGATCCTGGCCGACCCGGGATGGGCGAAGATGGCTGCCGGCATCCCGCCCCGCACGACGAATTACCGGCACGGCTGCCCGCCGAACGACTCCGACGCGTGCGGCCCGTCGGACAACGTCCGTGTTCCGCCGGTCGCCGTGATGGGTGGCTGTCCGCCGAACGACAGCAACGACTGCAACCCGGCGAACACCGAAGCCTGTGGCCCGTCGTACTGAGAGGATTCGCCGTTGAGATGGGAAGAGCACGCGGCCGACTTGGCCGTGAGGACCACGGACCCTGACTCTCGCTGGAGGATCCCGGTTGCCGGTGTCCCCCGGCACGAACTGATTCCCCGATGGTGGGAGCCCGACGAAGGAGGCTGGAGACTCCAAGTCGGTTCGGAGGATCGGGAACTGTGGCTCCGCAGGGCCTACGGCAGCACGTCCGTGGTGACCTCTGTCGGTGGGCTCCACGCGGACCACGCGAAGCCGGACGAGCGACCGGCGGGCCGTCCGACGAGCAGCGCCACCCTGACGGCCCTGTTGGTCAAGATGCTGCGGCACGCCCGGATCAACGCCGAACACGATCTACTGGACGTGGGCACCGGAGCGGGTGGTCTGACCGCCATCGCCTCCCGCCGGCTGGGGGCCGAGCACGTCACCAGCGTGGACGTGGACGCCTATCTGACCGAGGCCGCGAGCCGGCGCCTCGCTCGCATGGGTCTGCGGCCGGAGTTCCTGACCCTGGACGCCACCGGGCCCATCCCCGGCGACTACGACCGCATGGTCGCCACGGTATCGGCACGTCCTGTGCCGGTCTCCTGGCTCCGGGCGCTTCGACGTGGTGGACGGCTCGTCACCACCATCGCCGACACCGCGCTGATCCTGACCGCCTGGAAGGACGCGGACGGCGGGGCGACGGGCCTGATCGAACGGGACTGGGCCGGCTTCATGACCACGCGGCAGGGACCCGACTACCCGCCGGGCCCGGACGACCTCTTCCGGGCCGCCCGGGAATCCGACGGCGACGAGGTGAAGCCGGGCCGTTACCCGGTGGCGGATATCCGTGACAGCTGGGAGATCTGGTCGATGTTCACGATCACCGTGCCCGGCGTCGAAATCGACTTCGAAGAGAAGCCGGGTCAGCGTACGGCTTATCTGGCCCACGCTGATGGTTCGTGGGCGCGGGCAGAAGCTCAACGCTACGAGCCGCCAACGATCCACCAAGGCGGCCCCCGTCGGCTCTGGGACGACCTGGAGCGGATTCGCACGTGGCGAGAGGTGGAGGGAGGGCTGCCCTTGTTCGGCTGTACGGCCCGCATCAGCCCTGTAGACGGCACGATCCACCTGTCTCGGGGCCGGTGGTCGGCCACCATCGGCTAGCCCCTGAGCCGGCCCGGGCCGCTTTACGTCCCCCGCAGGGGGGTGTGGGGCGGCGCGTCCGGGGCAGCCGGGGGGTGGAGCACCCGCCGCCCGGAACGGTCCGGGCGGCACACCACCCCGAAGGGAACGGAGTCCGCCTCATGACGAACATCGCGCACCTGCCCGGAGCCCTCGACGACCGGTGGAACTGGCAACTGCGCGGTGCCTGCCGCTCCGCCGACAGCGCGCTCTTCTTCCACCCGGTCGGCGAACGCGGCGAGGCCCACGACTCGCGGGAGAGCGCCGCCAAGGCGGTCTGCGAGGTCTGCCCGGTCCGACGCGAGTGCCTGCGCCACGCCCTGGAGGCCCGCGAGCGGTACGGGGTCTGGGGCGGTCTCGGCGAGCACGAACGCCTGCGCCTGCGGAGTCGGGCCCGGACGGTACGCCGGTAGGCGCCCGCCGGTACTCGCCGCCCGCCGGTGCCGCGGCCCGGCCGGTACGTCGCCCCGCCGGCAGCGGCCGCGGTCCGGATCGCCACCGGTGAAAGCGGTGCCGCCTGTGAGAGGCTCACCCCATGGAACAGCGTGTACTCGGCCGCACCGGCCGACCCGTCTCCGTCGTGGGGCTCGGTACCTGGCAGCTCGGCGCCGACTGGGGTGACGTCCGCGAGGAGGACGCGCTCGACGTCCTGGACGCCTCCGTCGCGGCCGGCGTGACCCTCTTCGACACCGCCGACGTCTACGGGGACGGCCGCAGCGAGCAGCTGATCGGCCGCTACCTGAAGGGGCGTCCGGACGCGGAGGTGTTCGTCGCCACCAAGTTCGGCCGCCGGGTGGAGCAGCGCCCGGAGCACTACCACCTCGCCAACTTCCGTGCCTGGTCGGACCGCTCGCGGGCCAACCTGGGCGTGGACCGGCTCGACCTGGTGCAGCTGCACTGCCCGCCGACGCCGGTCTACGCCGACGACGAGGTGTTCGACGCGCTCGACACCCTGGTCGCGGAGGAACGGATCGCCGCGTACGGCGTCAGCGTCGAGACCTGCGCGCAGGCGCTGACCGCGATCGCCCGGCCCGGTGTCGCCAGTGTGCAGATCATCCTGAACGCGTTCCGGCTGAAGCCGCTGGAGGAGGTCCTGCCCGCCGCCGAGGCCGCCGGGGTGGGCATCCTGGCCCGGGTCCCGCTCGCCTCTGGGCTGCTCTCGGGCCGCTACACCGCGCGGACCGCCTTCGCGCCGGACGACCACCGGACGTACAACCGGCACGGCGAGGCCTTCGACCAGGGGGAGACCTTCTCCGGTGTCGACTTCGCGACCGGGGTCGAGGCGGCGGCGGAGTTCGCCGCCCTCGCGCCCCGGGACGCGACGCCGGCGCAGACCGCGCTGCGCTGGCTCGTCCAGCAGCCGGGCGTGACGACGGTGATCCCCGGCGCCCGCAACCCCGAGCAGGCCCGCGCGAACGCGGCCGCCGCCGCCCTCGCGCCGCTGGGCGGGGAGACCCTCGCCGCCGTGCGGGAGCTGTACGACCGCCGGATCCGCCCGCAGGTCCACGACCGGTGGTGACGCGCCACGGGTGACGGGCCCGGCCCGGCAGGTCCCCCTGCCGGGCCGTGGACGCGTCAGCCGCGTCTCAGCGGGGGTCCAGGCCCGCCAGCATCTCCGGCAGCTCCCCGCTGTGCAGGACCCCGAGGCTCCTCGTCGCACGGGTGAGGGCCACATAGAGGTCGTTCCCGCCGCGGGAGTGCGCCGCGAGAATCTCCGCGGGCTCCACGACCAGCACGACGTCGAACTCCAGCCCCTTGGACTGGGCGGCCGTCATCAGGACCACGGGCGAGTCCAGCGACGCCGGGCCGTCGGCCCGCGCGACGCCGGCCAGTCCGGCCAGCCCGTCGAGCAGTTCGGCCGGGAAGCCGGGGGCATGGAGGATCGCCGCCCGGCGGCCGTCCAGCCCGGCGATCTCCTTCTCGACGGCGGCGCGCAGGGCCGCCCCCCGGTCCTGCGCGGGGATCCGCAGGCTCCACGGGCGGATCCCGCCGCTGCGCACCGCGGTGGGGGCGGTGAGCGCCGGGTCGACCGCCCGCAGGACGCCCTCGGTGATCCGCATGATCTCGGCCGGGGTCCGGTAGTTGATGGTCATCTCGACCGTGCGCCAGCGCCCGGCCGTGTACTCGTCGAGCGCCTCGCCCCAGGAGCTGAGCCCGGCGGGCGCGCCGGTCTGCGCGAGGTCGCCCACGATGGTCATGGAACGGCCGGGGCAGCGGCGGGTGAGCAGCCGCCAGGCCATCGGGGACAGCTCCTGCGCCTCGTCGACGATGATGTGCCCGAAGCCCCAGGTCCGGTCCTCCAGCGCGCGCTCGGCCAGCGGACGGAACTCCCCCTCGCCGCGGTACTGGCGGGTCAGCATCTCCGCGTCGATCTCGGCCAGCCCCGCGCCGAAGTCCTCCAGGACGGTCTGCGCGAACTGCAGCTGCTCGGCCTCGGCGGCGGCGTCGACCCGCCGGGAGGCGGCGCTGCCGGGCAGCGTGCCTAGCAGTTCGGCGGCCTCGTCGAGCAGCGGCACGTCGTCGGTGGTCCAGCGGGCGGCCCGCTGGTCCGGCTCCGCGGGTTCGCGCAGCAGGGCGGCGCGTTCGGCCGCGGAGAAGTCCGGCATCGCCCGGGCCAGCAGCTCCGGGGAGCCGAACAGCGCGGTGAGCAGCTGCTCGGGGCCGAGCCGCGGCCAGAGCCGTTCGGCCAGGGCCTGGAAGTCGGCCTCCAGGACGAGCCCGTCGGCGAGGTCCACCACGTCGTCCAGTTCCATCTCACCGCCGCGGTCCCGGGCGATCCGCAGGGCCAGCTCGGAGGAGAGCCGCTCGACCAGGGCGGCCCGCGCCTCGTTGTGGGGTTCGCCGGTCCGGTGCGCGGCGGCGTGGGCCCGCTCGCAGAGGGCCCGGCCGATCACCAGCTCCTCCCGGCGGGCCGAGTTCCGCCCCACGGTCAGGGTCCAGGACTCCTCCGGCAGCTGCCGCAGGCCCTCCAGGGCGGTGGCGAGCACCCGGGCCATCCGTGCGTCGCCCTTGACGGCGGCCGCCTCGGGCGTCTCGGTGTCCGTCCCGGTCACCCCGGGGTAGAGCGCGCCGATGCTGCTCAGCACGACCTCGCTCTCGCCGAGCGCGGGGAGCACCTGGTCGATGTAGCGCAGGAAGGTCGTGTTCGGCCCGATGACCAGCACTCCGCGCTTGGCCAGCCGGTCGCGGTGGGTGTAGAGGAGGTACGCGGCGCGGTGCAGGGCGACCACCGTCTTCCCGGTCCCCGGACCGCCCTGGACGACCAGCACGCCGCTCAGCTCGGAGCGGATCACCCGGTCCTGCTCGGCCTGGATGGTGGAGACGATGTCGCCCATCCGCCCGGTCCGGGCCGCCGTCAGCGAGGCGAGCAGGGCGCTCTCGCCGCTGAGCCCGGAACCGGTCCGGCCCTCCGGGACGCCCACCCCGAAGGCGTCGTCGTCGAAGTCGACGACGGTCCGGCCCTTGCTCCGCAGGTGCCGGCGCCCCGTCACCCCGCCGGGAGCGGCGGGCGTGGCCCGATAGAACGGCTCGGCGGCCGACGCCCGCCAGTCGGTGAGCAGCGGCTCGTGGTCGTCGTCGGCCAGGGCGATCCGGCCGATGTACTGCCGCTCGCCGTCGGCGGTGTCGAGCCGGCCGAAGCAGAGCCCGTACTCGGCGGCGTACAGCTCGGCCAGCCGGCGGGTGTGGTGGATCTCCATCGTGTCGCGCTCCAGGCGGGACTGCAGCGTGCCGCCCTGCTCCTGGAGGTGGGTCGCGCGCAGGTGGTCCGCCGCGAGCTCGCGCTGCTCCTCCAGCCGGTCGTACAGCCCGCCGACGTAGGCGTTCTCGGTCCGCAGCTCCCGGGCACGCCACTCCTCGGCCGCCCGGGCGTCCCCGCCGTCCGGGCGGGTGCCGTGCCCGGCGCCGACGGCTGCGGTGGGTTCGGACGACGAGGACGACGAGGACGACGAGGACGACGGCGACGGGGACGGGGACGGGGACGACGACGAGGGGACCACGGGCAGCTCCATTGACTCAGGACCCCCGACCGGGCGGGCGGTCGGGGGTGGCGGCGCGAGGACCGCCGTGCACAACACGGGAGGACGGGGGAGGGCCGGCGCGCGGGCGACGGGCCCCGGGGTGGGAACGCTCAGCACAATGATCTTGGAAGCCGGTGACCCGGACCGGCGGGGGCGAGGACGGACCGCCGCACCTCCCGTTCGCGCAGGTCCCGGCCTCGGTCGACGATTCTCCGCTACGACCGGGGCCTTGCCGCAAGCCCCCCCGTGCGCTATACGTTGGGAGTGGAAAGGAGCGGGTACTCCCCTTTCCGCTCCCTGGTCCGCCGCGGTCGGACACCCCCTCGCGAAGCGTGCTCGCCATTGTGCCGCGCCGCCGCTCGTACGCGCCGCACCGGCCTCGCGCCCGGTGCCCCGGGGTCCGGTCAACAGGAGGACGGTGTACCGGACTTCCCGGAGCCTCTCACGCGCTGCCACGCCGGTGGAGGCCGCCGCCGGCGACGGCCGGGGCCGGTGCGCCGGCGGCCGAGGGCGAGAGCGGCAGGGTGGCGGCGACCCGGAAGCCGGACCGGTGCGGGCCGGCCGTCAACTCGCCGCCGAAGACCGCGATCCGTTCGGCGAGCCCGATCAGACCGTGGCCGGTCGAGAGGTCCCGTCGTACCGCGAGCGTGCGGCCGGCGCCGTCGTCGACCACCTCGATGTGCAGGGCGTCGGACCAGGTGATCCGGACGGCCGCGTGGCTCCCCGGTCCCGCGTGCTTGGTGATGTTGGTGACGGCCTCCTGCACGAGCCGGTACGCCGTCCGGTCGACGCTGTCGTCGAGGGGGAGCGGACCGCCGCGCACGTCGAGGTCGATCCGGACGCCCGTCCGGCGGGCGTCCTCCAGCATCGGCCGCAGGTCGGCCAGGCCGTGCCGGCCGATGTCCTCCACGGGGGCGTCCGGGCTGCGCAGCACCCGGAGCATCCGGCGCAGTTCCGCCATCGCGGACCGGCCGACCTCCTCGATGTGCCCGAGCGCCTCGACCGTGCGAGGCTGCCCGCCGGGCGTCGTGCTCCGGGCGCTCTCGGCCCGCATCACCATGACGGCCACGGCGTTGGCGACGATGTCGTGCAGCTCGCGGGCGATCCGGACGCGTTCGCGCACCACCGCCCGGCGGGCCTCGGTGAGGGCGCGGCGGTCCCGTTCCGCGGTGATCCGGCCGGCCCTGACCCAGCGGGCCAGGCTCCAGGCCGAGGCCGTCACCAGCACGTAGAACGCCAGCGAGGACAGCAGCATCGAGGTGCTGGCGGTGGTCGGCACCAGGTCGACCAGGTAGTAGGTCTTCAGCCCGGTGGCGGCGAGACCGAGCGCCAGCGCGGTGAAGGCGGCCGGGCGCCGGCAGGTGTCCGCGACGGTGTACAGCGCGAGCAGCAGACCGAAGAACGGCGTGAAGGAGAGCACGTCGGCCAGTGTCAGCAGGCACGCGCCGGTCGTGACGGTCCAGACGACCAGGAAGACCGCCATCGGGCGGAACCGGCGCAGTGCCAGGGCGACGGCCTGGACGCAGGCCAGGGCCAGGACCTGGACGTGCTCCGCCCAGGACGTGCCGGGGAACGCCGGGTTCCCGAAGTAGAAGACGTCCGGCACCGTGGCCGCGAGCGCCAGGGCGATGTCCTGCGCCCAGCCGGACCGGAGGCGGCGCCGGATCGCCGCCCGGTCCGCGGGCTGTCGTGCGGTGGTGTCCATCAGCCGGTCCCGTTCCCGCCTCGCGCGGCAGGCCCGCTACTTGAAGCAGCAGGCCTGCGCCGGCGTGGAGTTGCAGCATTCGGCGCGGGTGAAATCGGCGACGTCACCGGCGAAGGCGCGCCACCAGGTGTCCGGCACCACCAGGGCGGGCGGCCGGGCGATCGGGTACCCCAGATCGGCGTAGGTCGCCCACAGGTCGCCGCCGTGGGTGTGCAGGGCCGAGGTGAGTTCGCGCCGCGAGTGCTCGCGGAGCGCGTCGGTGTGCCGCGAGGGCTTGTTCAGGGTCAGCAGGGCCGCCGCCGCGGTGACGCCCTCCGCGTCGACCGCGGACAGCGCCAGGCCGGCGACGTTGATGGTCTCCGGGGCCGGCTCCGGGTCCGGGTGCTGCGTGATCCGGACGACGAGGCGTTGCCAGGGGCTCGACAGGGCCTCGGGCGGCTGCGGCACCAGGACGGTCTGGGCGCTGAGCAGGAAGCCGTGGGCCACTTCCGGACCGGGCCCGCCGCCGGCTCCGGCCTGGTGCACGGCGACGTCGAAGGTCGGGGTGGAGCGGTCGTTCATGGTGTGTCCTCGGGGTCGGCCACGGGAGGGCGGTGCCGGTCGGGCGCATCGGGGGCGGCCGGGGTGGCCGGGCGGGTGCGGGGGCCGGTCGGACCGTCGCTACGGAGGCGGTCCGAGCACCGCCGCGCAGTGGCCCGCTGGGGTCTGCGCGACCGTGGAACATTTCCTCCACCGTCTCCCCTCCCACGTCCCGAACACATGAGCCCCTGGTCCCGGCCGGGGCCTGTCCGGCCGGGACGGGGCCCGCGGCCCGGCCCGGGGCGGCGGCGGGCGGAGCCGAAAAGCCACTGGTGCGGCCGCGCCCGTTCGGACAGGCTGCCGCGCATGGACTGGATGCCCCTGCTCTCCACACTGACCGGTGCCGTGATCGGCATCACCGCCACCCTGGTCGCGGACCGCACCCGCTGGCGGCGGGAGGAGGCCCGGCAGGCACGGGACCAGCGGCGCGAGGTGTACACGCAGTTCGTCAGCGCGCTCAAGGCCGCGGGGGAGGAGATCCGGGCGGTCGCGCTGGGCGACCACCTGTCCGAGTCGGCCCGTGACGCGGCCGTGCGGGAGGCCTTCCGCGCCACCGGCCTCTACACCGCGAGCGAGCGGCTCTGGCTGGTCGGGCCGCCGCAGGTGGTCGAGGCCGGGAACGAGGCGTTCCGCAGCCTGCGCCGCATCCGTGACGCCTACGCGGCCGGTGCCGCCGTCGGATCCGCCGAGGACGCGCCCCTGATCGCGCTGCGCCGTTCGGCGATGGGCCGGATGCGCGGCCTCATGCGCGAGGACCTGGGGATCGGCCCGCTCGGGATCGAGTGACCGAGGAGGTCCGCCGGGGCCCCGGGGCGTTCCCGGGGCCCCGGCGCCGCGGGTCAGCGCGCCGTCACCGGGTCGGCGCCCAGCCACCAGGCGGGGTGGGCGGTGCCGTCGGTGGTCCGGCCGTCGTCGTGCACGTAGTACCGGGCGTCCCGGCCGGGCTCGGCCAGCTCGCCGGCCAGCGCGCGCTCCAGCCACTCCGCGCCGAAGCGGAAGACCTCGGCCGCGACGCCGCCCAAGGGGTGGAACTCGCCCTCGTAGACCCGCATCTCCTTGGGGGCGACGATCAGCTCGTAGCCGGCCAGCGCCTGCTCCAGCCGGGTCAGCTCGTCGAACTCGCCGATGCCCACCAGGGTCGGGCAGGTGATCCCGGTGACCAGGTCGCCGAGCGGCAGCCGGTCGGCCAGTTCGCGGTCGAAGGCCTGCTCGTCGGTGTAGCCGCTCATGTACATGAAGTTGTGCTTGAAGCTGGGCTGGGCCCGCTCGAAGATGGTGTGGAAGTCGCCGGTGACGGCTTCGAAGGCGGCCAGCGCGGCGAGCCGCGGGTCGGTGGCGGCGGCGCGCATGCCCCAGTACCCGCTCATGCTGATGCCGAACATGCCGATCCGCGCCGGGTCGACCTCGGGAAGGCCGGCCAGGTAGTCGACGCAGCGGCTCACCGCCCGCTCGTAGTTGGTGAGGTCGAGGATCAGCCCGTTCGCCCGGGACTCGCCCTGCCCGGGTCCCTCGATGGAGAGCGCCACGATGCCCCGGGAGGTGTAGTACCGCTCGGCGGCGAAGAGGTAGTCCTCCTTGATCATGTCCATCCCCGGGCCGAGGATCACCGCGGAGGCCCGCTCGACCCGCCCGGGCGGCAGGTGGAGCAGCGCGTAGACGTGCCGGCCCTCGAACTCCAGCTCCACCCGGCGCACGCGGTGGCCGCGCAGCTCGCCGAGCCGGGCC
Source organism: Kitasatospora sp. NPDC059327 (assembly GCF_042752535.1). Lineage (NCBI taxonomy): Bacteria > Bacillati > Actinomycetota > Actinomycetes > Kitasatosporales > Streptomycetaceae > Kitasatospora > Kitasatospora sp. NPDC059327. Next base: position 22,740 of record NZ_JBHYYB010000063.1, read on the forward strand.
ACGCAGTGGTCGGCGCGCTCCCGGAAGGCGGTCTTGCGCGGGTCGGTGGCGTCGAGGAACGAGTACTGGGCGCGGCCCCACATCACGGCGGCCCGCTGGTAGAGGTCGGCGGCGGTGCGGCCGAAGCCCTCGCGCTCGTGGTGGGCGGCCCGCAGTTCGGCCTGCCCGGCGACGGCGGCCCAGGCCTTGGGCAGCATGGCGCCGCTGCGGACCAGTGCGAAGACCTTGTCGAAGTCGGTGTGGTCGTGGCCCAGCTGTTCCATCGTGCCCTTGGCCTGCGGGTGCAGGGCGTCGAAGCCGCCCTGGGCGAGGGCGGTGTCCAGGGCCCAGCTCTGTCCGGTCGATCGGACGGTCATGGCGTGCTCGCTTTCGGCAGAAGATCGGCGTTGCTTGTAAGTACTTAAGTATTAAGTACTTATGCTTGACCCGACTGTCAACCCCGGCCCCCGAGGGGAGAGGATCACCCCATGACCGAATCGCATCCGGCCCGGTCGGACCGGGCCCGGCCCGAGGCGGAGCCGGCCGAACGCGCCGCCGCGCTCGACGCGCTGGCCCGCGCCGCGTACAGCCTCAGCGCCGCCGACGCCCGCCTGCGCGGGCGCGCCACCCGCTCGCCGGGCGCGCTCTCGCTCACCCACGCGCGGGCCCTGCGCGTCCTGGCCGAGGAGGGGCCGATCCCGGTCAGCCGGCTCGCGGCCGGGACGGAGACCACCGCCGCCGCGGCGACACAGCTGGTCAACGGCCTGGTCGAAGCGGGCTACGTCACCCGCGAGCGGCCGGCCCACGATCGCCGCGCCGTCCTCGTCGGGCTCACCGCGGCCGGCCGCGAACGGCACCTCCAGCGCCAGCGGGCGTTGCACGCCGATCTGGACCACCTGGTGGCCGGGCTCGACGACGCCACCGTGGCGGCGGCGGCCGGGGTGCTGCGCGGACTCGCCGGGATCTACGACGGGCTCTGACGGCCTGGTCCGCGTCCGGGGCGTCCGGGGCGTCGCCGCCGGGTGCCGCGACGGCGGCCGGGACGGTCGGCGCCCGCCGCCGCCAGGGGCTCGGCCATAGGTTGGATCTATGAGGTCATAGCCCCGGACCCCCTACACCGGTGCACACTGCCCGGGTTTGCTTCAACCATCCGTCTGCCGCTCGCCAGCCCGGAGGAACACCACATGCCCCGCCCGATCCGCATCGCGATCGTCGGAGCCGGCCCCGCCGGCATCTACGCCGCAGACGCCCTGCTCAAGTCCGACGCCGCCCTGGAGCCGGGGGTCTCGATCGACCTGTTCGAGCGGATGCCCGCGCCGTTCGGGCTGATCCGCTACGGCGTCGCCCCCGACCACCCCCGGATCAAGGGCATCGTCACCGCGCTGCACCAGGTCCTGGAGAAGCCCGGGATACGCCTGTTCGGCAACGTCGACTACCCGGGGGACCTCACCCTGGACGACCTGCACCGGTTCTACGACGCCACGGTCTTCGCCACCGGCGCGACGGCCGACCGGCCCCTCGACATCCCCGGCGTCGGTCTGGACGGCTCCTACGGCGCCGCCGACTTCGTCTCCTGGTACGACGGGCACCCCGACGTGCCGCGGACCTGGCCGCTGGAGGCCGAGAAGGTCGCCGTCCTCGGCGCGGGCAACGTGGCGCTGGACGTGGCCCGCATCCTCGCCAAGACCGCCGACGAGCTGCTCCCCACCGAGATCCCGCCGAACGTCCACGCCGGTCTGCGGGCCAACCGGGCGCTGGAGGTGCACGTCTTCGGCCGGCGCGGCCCGGCCCAGGCCAAGTTCAGCCCGATGGAACTGCGTGAGCTCGATCACTCTCCGACCATCGAGGTCGTCGTCGACCCCGAGGACATCGAGTACGACGAGGGCTCGATCGCCGAGCGCCGGGGCAGCAAGCACGCCGACATGGTCGCCTCCACCATCGAGAACTGGGCGATCCGCGACGTCGGTGACCGGCCGCACCGGGTCCACCTGCACTTCTTCGAGTCCCCCGTCGAGGTGATCGGCGAGGACGGCCGGGTCAGCGGCCTGCGCACCGAGCGCACCGAACTCGACGGAACCGGCAACGTCCGGGGTACCGGCCGCTTCACCGACTGGGACGTCCAGGCCGTCTACCGGGCCATCGGCTACTACTCGGACGAGCTGCCGAAGGTGCCCTTCGACCCGATCAGCGGCACCGTGCCCAACGAGGCCGGCCGCGTCCTGGCCGCCGACGGCTCCCACCAGGCCGCCACCTACGTGACCGGCTGGATCAAGCGCGGTCCCGTCGGTCTGATCGGCCACACCAAGGGCGACGCCAACGAGACCGTCGCCTGCCTGCTGGCGGACCACACCGCCGGCCGCCTCCCCGGCGCCGTCGCGCCGGATCCCGACGCGGTGGTGGCCCACCTGAGCGACCGGGGCGTCCGGTTCACCACCTGGGAGGGCTGGAAGGAGCTCGACGCGCACGAGCGCGAACTGGGCACTCCCGAGGGGCGCGAGCGCGTCAAGGTCGTCGACCGCGAGGAGATGCTCCGCCGCAGCGGCGCCTGACAGCGCCGGGTCGCCCGGGCCCCGGTCAGCCCGTGCGGTAGGAGACCACGAAGTCGTCGAAGGCGTGCCGCCCGGGCCGGGCGGCCACCTCGTCGAGCGCGCGCCGGATGTCGTGCAGCTGGGCGACCGTCATCTGCAGGGGCGGCTCGTCGGGCTGGTACGTGTACCGGATCGGGTAGTCCACTCCCGGCTGGTCGGTCATCTCGATGTGGCAGCCGAGGACATGGGCGACCGGGTGCGTGGCGGCGAAGGCGATCAGCCGGTCGATCGTCGCGACGTAGGCGTCCCAGTCGTCGATGTAGAGCCGCCCCGGGTAGACGGTGTCGCCGGTGAGCAGGAATCCGGTGAACGGGTCGTAGTAGGTGACGGCGGCCTCGTGGTGACCGGGGCTGGTCAGGCAGGTCAGCACCCGTCCGCCGAGGTCCAGCCGGGCCGGCCGGTCGGGGTCCTCGCCCAGCCCGAGGAACGCCCGGACGGTGTCGGGCGCCGCGTCCACCACCACCGTGTCGGGCCGTCCGGCGAACTGCGCGTCCGCCGCGACGTGGTCGCCGTGGCCGTGGCTGTGCAGGACGAGCAGCTGGTAGCCGACGCGCGGATGGCGGGCGAGCCACCGCGCGACCAGCTCGTCGACGACGCGGCGGAGCGGGAAGTACGCGGGGGACGCGGTGGCGCCGGTGTCGAGCAGGACCGCGCGTTCGTCGCCGAAGAGCAGGAAGAGGAACGGGGCCTCGTAGTTGACGGCCATGTTCTGCCGGAGGATCACGGTGTGCTCGTCGTAGTGGTGGACCTGGAGCTCCGGGTCGGTGTTGTGCTTCGCCGACTCCGACCCGTGGATCCAGCGCACGTCGAGCGAGCGTGCCGCGTGCTGCGTGGCCCGGTCCGTGAAGTCGATCGGGTGCGGTGCGGAGGTCATCGGGTCTCCCGTCGGTGTCGTTCGCACCGGTCGGGACGCGACCCGCGCCCCCGTCCGGTGTCGGCTCGGCCGGGAGCCGCCGTCGCGAACCTATCAGGCGCCTTCGGCCGGGTCGGCCGGGGTCGGCGCGGTCCCGGACGGGATCGGTTCCGGGCGGTCGGGATACCCCCTCCGGTATATTTGCCGGGAGTGGCCCGTCGGGCCGTCGAGAGAGGAGAGCGTCGTGTGTCGACGTGTTGTCTGCCGGACCTGTGGCAAGCCCGGCTATGCCGGCTGCGGCATGCACGTGGAGCAGGTGCTGGCCGGCGTGCGCCCGTCCGACCGCTGTGACTGCGGGAAGGGCGCGGGCAAGGGCGGCGGCTGGCTGGGGCGCCTGTTCGGTCGCCGCTGAGCCGGGCCGGCGGTCCCGGGTCCCGGCTGCCCCGCGCTCCGGTGACCCCGTGCCCCGGCTGCCTCCCGCTCCCGAGGGGCGAAAGGGCGCCGGACCGGAGGGCCCCGGATGGGAGCGCCGAGTGCGTCTACGGGGTGATGCCGTCGAACCGGCGGACCCAGTACGGCGGCTCGTGGAGCACCCCGGGCCACTGCGAGACGATGAGCGCTCGTGGAGGTGGCGCCCGTGGGGGCGGCGCCGAGCAGGCCGGTGCCGAGGGCGAGGCCGGCGCCGGCCCTGAGCGCGGTGCGCCGGGTGGGTCGGGGGTGGTCGGGCTCCGGGGTGGTGGACATCGGCCGATTGTCCGAGGGGGCGTGGCGCGGGCCCGGAGCAACGCCGTCCGGGGGAGGGGCGGGAGAAGCCCGGGAGGGGCTCGGGCCGTCGGGCGTGAGCCGACGGCGCGGGCCCGACCGTGGGCGCGGCGCCGGTGAACGGGGCCCTGGCCGCGGGCGTCGTCGCGGCCCGGGCCGGGTAGGGGGAGCGCAGGGGGTGGGGAGCGTGCGGGGTGGGCCGGGGGCGGTACTCGTGGTTCCGGTGGTGGCGGCCTGCTGGCTGGCCCCTGCGGTGCTGAGTACCTGGGGGGTGTTCGCCCTGCGGGAGCACGGCCTGGGCGGGCCGGCGGCGGTGGGCTTCGGCGTCATCGTGCTGGGCGGGCTGGCGGGGGTGGTCCGGCTGTTCAGGAACGACGCGGACCAGACGGGGGCGGCCCTGTTCTGCCTGCTGGCGACGTGGATCATCCTGGTCGTCTCCGGATTCAACGTGCAGGACCAGCAGCTCCTGCACGAACGGGGCGTGGTCTCCGACGGCGAGGTGGTCCGGACGGTCGTCACCTCCGACCCGATGGCCGGGCAGGGATCGGCGGTGACCGCGGTCGACGTGCTGCTGGCCGACGGGACGACGGTCAGCGGCATCGGGACCAGGGGCGACCGCCCCGCGCTGGGTGACCGGCTCCAGGTGATCGTGGATCCGCGCGGTACGGTCGCCCCCCGGCTGGGCCCGCGCCCCGACGGGGCGGACCCCACGGTGCCCGTGCTTCTGCTGGTCGTCATGGCCGGATGCGCACTGGTCGCCGGCGCGGCGGTCGACGAGCTCTGACCGGACGGGCCGGCTCGCGCGAGGCCCGGGCCGTGGTGGCGCGGGCGGGCCGGCGGTCGCCGCGAGGGCGTCCGGATCAGACCCGGACGGGGCCGATCTCGGCGGAGCCGCCGGCGCACGGGGGAGCGGCGCGCTGGCACTCGGGACAGTCCGCGACCGGCACGTCGGCCGGTCCGTGCCGGGTGAGCAGCGACCACAGCACCCAACCGGTGACCCCGGTGCGGGTGACCGCGACCTTGCCCCAGCGGGTGCCGAGCGGTGAGGTCCAGCTGTCCAGGATCTCGACCCGGTCGCCGCAGTGGGTCAGGCCGAGGACGGTGTCGTTGACCGAGTGGTCGCGGCGGACGTTGGCGGCGCCGGCCGCGACCTCCCAGCCGGTGTGGCCGCTCTCGGGCGGCCGCGGCCCGGGGCGCGCGTCGGCCGGGTGGTCGCCGCCGGCGGCCACCGCCGGGAGGATCAGGATCGTCAGGGACAGGAGCGCCGAGGCGGCCCGTCCGATCAGGCGCACCGCAGCCTCGGCGGATCGGTCAGTGTGGGCATGTACGGCAGAACGATCCGGCCATGCGTCTGCGGACCGTTTTCGGCCGGGACCCACTCGGACGGCGGCTCTCCGCTCGGTCGATCGGGTGGTGCCCGGGGCCGGGAAGCTGACGGCGGGAAGCGCGCGGCCCGCGGTGCCCGCGTTCCTTGCCGTGCGCCGACCGGCCCCGGACCCCGCCTCGCCCCGGGGCCCGGGTCGGGGGGGGGGGGGGGTACCCATATAGTTGACAACTAGACCGATAGCGCCCCCTGGGGGGGGCGTATTAAAAA